>JANNCG010000841.1:0-3666 GCA_031386385.1 Myxococcales bacterium | reverse complement strand
TTCGCGCAAATTAGGCCACTTACAACGGTATAGGGAGAATACTTAGTTTTGTGATCAAGAGCCCCACAGCGATGCGCTTGCTCATCCGCGCTGGCGATGCAGAGGCTGCAACCGCAGCGGCAATCCTGGCATGGGTTTTTGTGCACAGCACTCTTCGCGTGCCCAAAACGATCGGCGCCACCTGTGCGCTCTTAGCCTATGGGTTGGTGCTTAGAAAACGGATTCGCCTGACAGCGCATCCCCAAGAGGCATTGGGCATTCCGTTGCGCGCTTACCTCATGCTCTTGATCCTTGTCCGCATGGGAGACCTAGCTTGGGATGGCTTGAGTCCACGCAACGCCATCTCGTTGGTAGCGAGCTCGCTCCTGATACCGATGATATCGTGGATTTTCGCTGATCTGTGGAGTCATTTACGCGCCAGAGGACAAACGCAACGATCGGACGATGGGCTCTTGGTAGCACGCATTGTTTTGGCGCTTGTGGGCACTGGCGTGCTGATCCGTGGACAAACCGTCCTTGCGTTAGCGTTCGCAACGGGGATCGCTCTCGGCGACAACAGCTATGCAGCGAGCGCGCAGCGCAGCGACCCATCAGCACAACCGCAGGTTTCGGTGCAGAACTCGCGAAGTATGTGGGCTGCTATCGCTTTCATTGCCACCACACTTTGGTTCGCCTTGCGAAGTGGCGTGTTGGGATCAGTCTCGGTATTTCTTCGGTAAATACTCAGCGTAAGAGAATTCGCTTGAGCGACTATCAGTGCCCGTTGAAGGGCGATGATCGCTGGTCTATACGTCCGGCTGTCGCGTCTTGGATCCCACTCAAAACCCCATCAACCCAAGCGCCATCAATGTAAGGATTTTGTTTATGATCAGCTCATTCTCTCGCATCTGCTCGCTCTTCGCATGTGCGGCGATCGCCGCTTGCACCAACTCTGCTTCGACCAACTCGAGCAATACGGTGACACCGCCCAACACCACCGCAAACGGCGGTGAGACAACAGCCGCTACGGTCTCGGACGATGCGCCAGTGGTGACTGCCGATGCAGCCGCTACGGCAGTCGCGCCAGAGATGGGTCACGTGCGGCTGCTCAATGCGTCACCGGACCCGCACGCTGCGATGCTGACGCTTGCTCCGCGCACCGGGAGCCCTGTTGTTTCGGGTGTTGGTTACAAGTCCGCACAGCCATGGGCCGAAGTTGCGCAGGGTGCGTTTCAAGGGACAATCACTGGCGATGCACCAAACTCTCCGCTCACCGCAGGCAGCTTGTTCACCACGTCTGACGGGCCGTACCTCACGCTCTTTGCGTATGGATTGTCGGGTCCTGGCGGAGGGTTTGCCACCACTGCGTTAGCTGATCGGCCTGCTGGGCCTGCACCCGATGGCACTGCACGCGTCCGGTTCTTTCACGCATTGGTGGGTGTTGCCGCTGTGGACGTTTGCGTCCCTGGCGCAACTGCACGCGCAGCTGCAACCGTCGTTTGGGCAAACACGGGCTTCGGTCGCCGAGGTCAGGCCGCGGATGACACTTATGGGTACGCGTCTGTTCCTGCGGGCGCTGAGGTGACGTTGCAGGTGCGTGCAGCCAACGAAGCGCGTCCCTGCACTGGCGCTGTCGCGGGCGTGGTTCGAGTCACACCTCCCGCACACGGAGTCCTCACCGCCATCGCCGTCGGTCGCGCATCGGGGACACCCGCAGCCGCACGTGAGCTGCTTTTGTGCAACGACGATCACACCGCAGCGCCGTCGTGCAACGCTGTTGCGATCGCCGCGCGATAGGCTGTTGCGATCGCCGCGCGATAGAGCTTAATCGCTGCTTGCGCCGGTTGCGCCTGGTTGAGAGACCATCGCATCGAGCAATGAACAGGGAATTTGCTCGACGTTGCCAATTCCACCAAGTTGCGATTCACCCTGGGTGGTGTCGCCATCAAACGGCTGCTGTGCTTCCTGTCCGCGAATCGAGCAATGCCCTGTGCTGTGGTGGGCACCGAGCATCACCCATATCGCGCGTGCGACGACGAGGTCCACCTGAGTTCCGTTCACGACGCGCCGATCCATCACGTTTCTCCAGTCGCTGCCGATGACCATCGCAAATGTGTATCGCTCGGTCCAACCACGGCGCGTTGTCTCTGTTTGCATCTGCCCCAACGTGCGGCCAGCGAGCTCGGCGTCTTGCATAAACGTGTAACCCTCGGGCACGTTTCGCACGGACATCGCCGCGACAGCGAAGTGCCGTGTTGCGTCAGCGACATCGAGTGGTTCTAGAGGTAAAAACCAGCCAGTTCCGCCGCTTGGTGCGCTCTCGCCAGGAGCGAGCAACGTGATCTGACCCGCCACGGAGCTTTGGTTGGTTTGTCGGTCATTGAGGTACGCCTGCGGGTCGCCGTACAGCAACCGATTGGTCTCGCACTCCATGATCTGCACGCGATTAAAATTGGTATCGGCGCTAAAGGTCGCGGACGCACCAGGGGCGAGCTCGGTGTTGATCGCCATGGCCGGAAACCGCTCGAGGTGCACGTCCGGTTCGACCGAGCACACCCGGAGGCCGCTCTGATTTGTGACCGTTACGGTCCCGCGAAAATCTGTGCCACCACCGCCGCTCCCTTGGCCAGTTCGGCAGCCGTGGAGGGCGAGCCCCAATGTGATTGTGGTAGAAATGAAAGCAGCAAAACGAGTCGTAAATAATTTCATTTTTGTTGGTTGTTTTTCGGCTTTGTAAGACGCGATGGATTGAAATTTCGCAGTCGAAAGAGCTGCAGGGCACGACTCCCGACGGCAAGCGCTCTCATTTGCTCAACCAAGCGCCCATGCAACTGATTGAATCAATGAAACAAGCACCTTATGAACTCAGATCGGGGTCCGGTGTCAACGCTGAAATCTCGTTGCAATTGAGTATCATCCGGCCGTTCGACACGCACGAACAACGGCGTCTCAAGTGCGCAAGACGCAAGCTGCACGGCATCGCTCAAATGAGGCCAGGACCGAGAAGATCGTTGAGCCCAATCGCAAGCTGCCGCACTATCGGGCCGTGGCCTCGGCAATGACGCGTCCACGCAAACCCTTCGCCCTGACCACAATGGCTCCCAACAAAACCTTCTCGCGCGTGCTGTGGCTCATGACACCCGTCGCTCTGTTGCTCGCGCTCATGGTGCAGCGAAGACCCTCGGAAGGGCAGTCTCGGGAATCGAATTTGGGTACGGGCGCACACGAGCGCGCCGCGCGATGGGTCCATCCGTTGCAACAGCCCGCCAGAGAACAAGCTGCAGATTCGGCGGTAGAAATCTCAGACGCAAGCCCAATCACAGACCCGCCACACGACGCCCCCTCACCAACAGCACCCGCCACTGCCCCACCCACTGACAGCCACCCGCAGATGGTCGATGTCGGCGTGTACGTGCACCACGTGCCAGAGATTGACCTTCGATCAAACACGTATCTGCTGGATTTTTACTTGTGGTTTCGTTGGAGCGGTTCGATTGATCCGACAAGGTCTTTTGAGTTTACCAACGCAGTGCAGAGCTGGGATCAGCTACGAACGCCGATCTATCTCGGCGAGGATGGCGCAGGTAAACCAGAGGTGCTTGATGGCGGAGTCAAGTACCAGGTCTTTCATGTTCATGGGCGATTTCAGCATGCGTTTCCGCTGCACGACTATCCCTTTGATCGGCA
>JANNCG010000811.1:0-8310 GCA_031386385.1 Myxococcales bacterium | reverse complement strand
TTCAAGAGGTCGCCGAAGGTGCAGAGCGCGACGCGTTTGTGACCAAGCTTCGCGATGAGTATCGCGCAGACATTGACCTGCTCAGGTTGGCCAACGAGCTCGCGGTCGATCAGGTCGTTTTGTGGCCGCAATTGCGGCTTGAGATCATTCGTCGCTTTCGTCGGCTGAAGGGTCGCTTTCAAGCGAGACCGAAGAAAAAACACATGGTCCTTCCGGTCTAAAACACGCGCGCTAGGTCATGACTGACAGCAAAAAGACTGCACCTCCAGAGCCCAATGCGAGGGTTGAAAAACCTGCGTTGACGCCTAAACCGAGGGGGCCCTTGACGCTCACTGTGGCCGAAAAATGGCAGCGATTGCTTGGGGGGGTTGCGCTGGTGTTGATGGTGGGCTTGCTTGTCATCGTGATCAGATCAACGGCCCCGCCCCCGACGGCGATGCCGCACCCGTTTGATCCGCTCACTACCAACGAGGCGGAGCTGCGGCGAGTGACCGAGGCGATCTCACGGATTGTTACGGCGCCCGCAGACGCACGAAGGCTGAGCGCGCTTGAGGTGCTTGAAGCGGTCAGCGTGCAGAGCCCTGGTGCTGCGGATTTGCGTGAGGCCTGCGTGAGTACGTATCGCGGGTTGCACGAGGCACAAGCGCGAACGGCTGATCTTCGCGCGATCCTGATGGATGGCGACGGGGGAGAGAGAAGTGCAGCGGAGTTAACTCCGGCGATGCGCTCACGGGCGGGGCAGATGTTGCGTGAAGCGGATACGCAGCGAGAGCGCGCGACGCAGTCACGGGCGCGGTGTGAAGAGCTGTTTCGTACGGCGGTGCAGCGCTTTGGGATGACCGTCGAGCGCCAGCGCGGGATGTAACTTGGCGCGCGTGGGTTAGAACAGACCCACAATGGTGAGCCCTTGAAGGTCCGGTGAGACGATTGGGGTGAATGCAACGAGAGGGCGAAATCCAGGCGGGAGCGGCGGTGTCGGGATTGAGCGGATAGCGCCAATCGTGCCGGCCACGAGGGGTCCCAACAAAGTGGTGACGAGTCCCGCCGCGATGTACGGCATTGGGTCCGCTGGAGGGCTCTCAGGCCGAGGTAGCCGAGTAAGAGGGCTTAACCATCCGCGTGATAGCCATGCCATCGCTGCGGTGCCCGGGCCGACGACACCAAAGCCAACGCCAATCAGAATGAGGTCCAAGTTCTCGACCCTGCCGCTGGGAACCGATGTGACGGGCCCCCAGTCGCGACCGTAGACAACGGGCTGTGTCGGATCGGCGTTCGGCGACGGAACGTCCAAGACAAGTCCCGTTTCTGGCACTCGAACGAGCACGGCGTTGGCGCCGTTAGGGAGTGTCGACAACACAACGGAAGTGCGCGGAACAACGGCCATCGAGCACGGTGTTCGGCAGCCTGCGACGAATGTTAGATTGGGGCGCTGAACGTATACCATGACCGATCCCCCAGGATATCGTAGCTCTAGTGATGCCGGAGGCACGGTGGCGGGGGCGAGGGGAACGCCAGGCATCGATGATTGCGCAGAAGCGGACGAACCGAAGCATGTGAGCGTGCCCCATACACAACACACAAGAGCGATATTATTTTTTATAAATAGACTTTCGCGATGATTCATCGGGGAGATAATTGTATCACTGACCAACTCTCATGGACATAGCTTTAAAATTGTCCAACGAGCGCGATCCCGTGGGTCGCGAACGTGAAGGTAGGCACGATCGTGGGGGCGAACGTAAAACGATTCGTCCTCGGGTGGGCGGCAACTGGGGGACTCGAACCGGCCCACGCCATGAGCGCGCCCACGGGCACTCCCAGGATCGCCACGCCCGACGCGCCGAGCCAACCGTCCGAGCTCGCTAACATCAGAAAACCACTCGATCGGATCGAACCGAGCCAAGCTGCAAAAAAGATCGCCGAGAGAGCTCCGCCAGTGACCGCGATTGCGATGCCTGTGACCGACAACGCCGACGTCCCGGTATTGTTCGTGCGGATGGGACCGCCCCAGTCAATGACTGATGGACTCTGCCGCACTACGCGCGCTGGCAGGGTGGGCTGAAAAACTGTACGCGACGGTATCGGAACCTCAACGCTTAAGCCATCATCAGGCACCGAGAGAGTAACGGAGTTCGCACCCGTTGGCACAGTCGCGATGGTGATCCCGCCGACCGGAACAACCAGTACGCACGGCGTCAAACAGCGCGCTAACCAACGGTCGTCAGACTGCAGCATGTACACTGGCGTCGGTCCTGCAGCTGCGGTGAGGACGAGCGTCGTTCTCGGTCGCGCTCCCGGAGACTCGGGAACCCGCGCTGGTACTGTGATCGCCTCAATTGCGGTGCTTGATTGTGCTTGTGCAGGGCGCGATGTGGTGGTGACCCCAGAGGTGATCGTCGAGACCATCAGGCAGAGCTTAATGCGCTGTAAACCGGCTTGGCACACCATTGACTTTCAATGGATACCACAATGTATGTCGCCGAACTTTGATTTGGGAGCTAAGCCGTTTTGCAAGTCTCGTTAAAAAATGAGCCGAGCCGTTGCTCGGGAGAAATTCGTGACCGCGTCGTCGCAAATTCAAAACTGCATGCTCATGCCCACGCCCTGCATCTGTGGTGAGAGAATAGGCGCAACCGCGAGTCGGTTCGCGGCTGAGTCAACAGGCATCGCCGCGTAGGCGCCTCCCACTGCGACAACGACTCCAACCCCAACCCCGACACACGATCCCCAAAAGACCGGACCCCACACACTCCAACCGGACCGAAAAACCACCCCCGTAATAAACGCGATCGTCCCGACACCAAGACTTACTCCTGAGAGGCTAAACCCCACAATGGCAACGATAGAGGCGGCACGGAGTCCCGGCCGATTGCGCTCTGCGGTTGCTTGCGCGATATAGGCCCAATTTGGGCCGGGCGGACTCACGACTGCCGGCTCGTGGGGTGGAACCCTCGGAGCCAAAGTCGCTGGCAGGTTCACGGCTCTGGGAGGCCGGGGAACCTCGATGCTAAGACCCTCCACGTTCACGTCGAGTGTGACAGAGTTTCCTCCGGTCGGAAGCGTAGCGATGGTGATCCCACCCACCGGGATCGTGAGCGTGCATGGGGTTAGGCACCGGGCGATCCACCTATCGTCAGGCTGCCGCAAGTACACTGGCGTGGGTCCCCATTCGGCGGTCAGAACCAGCGTCGTGCGAGGGAGCACTCGTTGGGGCACAGAGACCTGCCGTGGAACAGAAAGCGCGCCGAGGGTCGTCCTTGTCTGCGCACCTGCGAGCCGCGACGCAAGCATACTGCCCGTGGTGACCGACACCGCGACGAAACACAACTGCGTCCAAAGTAACGGTGTTCGACCCATAGCCGGTCCGATAAGGTAGCACAGATTACTGTTTGCCGGCGATGTCGCCGCGCGAAAATTACGTTGGGAAAACGGCTTTCGCTTCCAGGTTGCACCTCGGTGCTCGGCGCAAACGATCTCGCGGGAGCAGACACGACAAACACCGTTGCAGTTGGGCCGGACAGTCCTCGCACTTCTCAAATACCCAGCGACCCAAAGGACCTCTGTATCGCGACCGCTTCGTCGCGATATTAGAACCGAATGCTCATGCCCACGCCCTGCATCTGTGGCGAGAGAATGGGTGCAAACGCGAGCTGGCTGCCGCTTGAGTTATAACTTATACCCATATACGTGCCGACGGTCGTGAGGACTCCGCCGACGAGCAATCCGACGATTGATCCATAGAAGACCGGGCTCCAAAGGCCACTTGAGGACCTTGTCCCGAGGTTAACAAACGCGACCGTACCGACGACCACGCTGACGACGGAGACGCTTAACCCTGCGACGAACACCACGCCCCCAGGTGAAAGTCCAGGGCCGTTGCGATGTTCGCTGAGCTGTGCGGGCGTCACACCAATCGAGGCGAGCGACTGCGCTCCGGAGTACCCGCTTGGATTGACCACCGTCGCGGCGGGGCGCTGCGTAAACTCAGGTTGATAAGATCGACCCTCTGGTGGCACTGGAATGGTGACCGCGTCTCGTCCGTCACTAATCGTCGCGATCGTGACGTTGCCGACGGCCACTCGCAATGTGCATGGGGTGTAGCAAATCAAGCTCCACTGACCGTTGGGCGTGGGTGTGTAGATCGGCAGTGGGCTGCCAACGCTTGGAATATTCAGCGTCGCAAAAGTCTCGCGCGGAGGTTGTGCCGGACCCGTGGGCATCCACGGCGCGCCTTGTCCGTCTTGCTGCTGTGGCGGAGGTGGTGGTGGAACACTCGGCACCATCCCCGCGGTTGTCGTTGGCGGAGGTGCGCTCTGCGCGTGCACCGTTTTCGTGCCGATGAATACCCCGAGCACGCAGAGACACCGCAACACCGTTACGTTGAAGTAAGGTTGTTGTGGTGTTGGACAATCCACACAGGGAGTGGGTGAATGTTGAGAGACGTTTTTGGGAGTTTGGACCTGAGTAGATCGCTCTAAAGACGTCTTGTTCACCAGCGAAAGGCTAGCAACTCTTTATGAGTCGCGCCACCTTTTGCCTCGCGGGTGGCGTTAAGATGACGAATTCGTCAACTTCTGATTATGGTCGGGTGACCGCGATCGTGTACACGCCAGCATTTGCTGCTGTGAATCCGTCCATGTACATCGTGTGGATTCCAGCGCCGGCTGGGATGGCTGCGGTGATCGACGAGCGAACGCCACAAGCTCCACCAACGTCGTCGTTGCAGATTGCGGCAGCACGGGTTGCGCTAGTTTGCGACAACACGGTGTCAAACGTTGCGCGTCCGCACGTGCTTGCAGTCAAGTTGCCTGCCAGTTGCGGTGCGCAAGTGTGCCAGAAGTACGTGTTCTCTGGTCCGGTCGCAGAACAGGTTCCGGCAGACACAACGCCGACGCCCGCGGTGGTGCCGCCAGGAGTGGAGTTACCTGCAGCGAGAGCTGTCATTGTACCGTTTCCAACGAGGAGGTGTTGGAAGTGGACGGTCACACCCGTTGCACCAGCGCCGCAGCCTGAGACGCCCAATCGATAGGCACCAGGAGCGAGCATGGCCATCACTTGTGACCGAAGCCCGTTCGCGCATCCAGCAAGTCCGCCATCGTCATTGCAGACGACTCCGTTTGCGATTCCGCCGGTGCCAACAGCAACGCCCGCGATTGTTTGGATGAACAACGATGTGTCGTTTGTCGAGCCAATCGTATCAGCGTAGACGAGTTGGCGAGGTCCGGCTGGGATCGTGAAGTTGTAGAAGATGTCTGGGCCACTGGTGCACCCGCAGCCGGCGCCGTTCACGTTGTTCACCGCAGAACGGGTATCTACGACGAAGGTCGAAGACGCATTGGCCATGTTGATGACCACTGCGTTTGCGGGAGCATCGTTTGGTGGAGGCGCAACACACAGTCCAGCGAAGCAGTTCGAGCCTGCTGCGCAGCGGAAGTCACATGAACCGCAGTTCAAGCGATCCGTCTGCATGTCGACACAGCCTGCTTGGCAGAGGGTTGTCCCGGCGCCCGCGCATGCTTGCTTGCGGATGTTCGCGCTGAAAGCGCCAATTGAGTTGCAACCGTCAACCACGGAGGTGTTTAGACCTACTTGGTTCGCAATCGTTGCAGGGATTGCACCGGTCACTGCCGAGCCAGCGCCACACGTTGCGCCTCCGACGTCGTCACGGCACACGGGTGCAGCACCACGGAGGGCGCTGTACTGGCTGATCGAGACGTCGAACGCTGCTGCGTTTACGCCGGTCATCGCGTTGCACGAGCTAATTGCGAAGGACTCTGCCGCCGTTGCGGGGCAGGTCAACCACCACAAACCAGCCTCGCCACCATTTGAACAGCACGCGGTCATTGCGGCGTTGGGGAGCGCTGTTGCGCCCATCACTGCGCTCGCAGCAGCAGTCGGTGCGATGCGCGCTTGCGTACCACCACCAATTGGAAGGTGCTGGAACTTGATCGCCGAAGCGCCCGCGTTGCAGCCAGAGAGAACGAGGTAGTAGGTGCCTGCATTGAGACGGAGCAGCACTTGTGACTGAAGGTTATTGATGCCCGCACACAGCGCCGCAGCGCCGCTGTCGTCGTTGCAAGCCACTTGGTTTGAGCCGGGGGCGGCAGCGATGTTCATGCCGTTTGTGTCTTGGAAGAACAACGATGTGTCTGCCGTAGCGCCGAGTGTGTCTGCATAGACCATTTCTGGCTGTGTGAGCACGAAGCGATAGAACACGTCGTTGCCGCTCGTGCAATTACAAGCGCCAGTGGTATTGTTGGTCGCTGTTGTGGTGTCCGCCATGAGAGTCTGCGCAGGCATCGCGAGATTGATGAGCGTTGCGCCCGCACGCGTGTCGTTTGCCGGCGGCATTCCGCGGCACATACCTGCTACGCATGAGGTGCCCATCATACAGACGGTGCCACATGCGCCACAGTTGCGTGAGTCCGTCTGGCGATCTACACAGGATTGCATTGCCCCCATAGCGGGGCAGAGGGTTTGACCCGCAGCGCATGCACAAACGCCCGCTGCGCAGTTTTGACCCGCAACACAAGCACGTGCACAAGCACCACAGTTCGCACGATCGGTCTGCGTGTTAACACAGAGGCCGCCGCACGCGACGGTGGGTGCGTTGCATCCACACATTGAGCCGGCACAGGTGCGACCCGCGCCGCAAGCGTTGCCACAAGCGCCGCAGTTGCTGTTATCGGTGACGGTGTTCACACAGACGCCGTTGCAGAGCATCGAGCCGGCTGGGCAGCCACAGACGCCTGCGTTGCAGGTCTGGCCTGCACCGCAAACAACGCCGCAGGCGCCGCAGTTCATCGTGTCGGTCTGGCGGTTAACGCAAGTGCGTCCGCAGAGCGATTGGCCCGCGCCACAGACACACATGCCTGCGTTGCAGGATTGTCCTGCGCCGCAAGCGGTGCCGCAAGCGCCACAGTTGGCCGAGCTTGACTGCGTGTCGACGCAAGTCGGTGCAGGCGCCATCGGTGTGCAGTCAGTCTGTCCTGCTGGGCACATCGCGCGTTGAGCGACACAGCGACCTGCCGTGCACATCTCGCCTGCGTTGCAAGCCGCGCCACAGCCGCCACAGTTTGTGGGGTCCGTTTGCAGGTCAGCACAGGCCATACCACACATCATCTGGCCTGCCGGGCACATGATAGCGCCAGCGCACACGCCGGCTGCGCAGTTCTGACCCATGGGGCAAGAGCGACCGCACATGCCACAGTTGGCGGCGCTTGTTTGCAGGTTGACACAGACGCCTGAGCAGTTCATCTCGCCGGCGGGACACATCATCATGTTCATGCCGCAGACGCCAGCTGTGCACACCTGGCCAGCAGCGCATGCTGTGCCGCACTGGCCACAGTTTGTGAGGGACGTTTGAAGGTCGACACAATCCGCGCCGCACATCGTTTGCGCACACGCACCTGTATCGCCACCGGTGGGAACATCCACTGGATCGGGCGTATCATTCTCCGGGGTTGGCATGTCGATGATCGGGTTTGGTCGATCAATCGGGGCGTTTGGTACGTCGCGGTTTACGCCCGGAACGTCCACCCGAGGCACGTCTGTTGAGCCTTCGGGTCCGCCGCAGCCAAGTGCGGTCAAAGCTGCCATCGACGAGATGGCCATCAACTGTTTCAATTTCATTTGTATCAATCTCCAACGGTTGTCTTACGTCGAAGAAAAATAAAATTCAATCAGGCAGTTTGTGCAAAATCCTCGCTGCGTCAAGTGGGTGACGTTGCGTGGAGGATAACGGAATATCGCCAACCGATGAGGCGCCGCCGATCCGATATTGTGAGCAAATAGTCAACTATTTCTCCAAACATTTCACCGTCAATAGCGATGCAATCGTCGTGAGGGGTGGCTGAAGAGCAGCGTTGGAAATCTTGTTTAGTTTACGTGAGCTACTCCAGCCTGTTACAAGGCTGGGGTCTGTGAGAAGTAGGTTGTTGTTATGAATGGAATCGTGTTTCCCCTTTTGTTCGGTGCACTTTCTAGTGTGGACGGTGCGTCTGCGCCGGTGCCTCAAGCGTGGCGTCTTCCCGGCGCGCCCACCCTAGAAATTAGAGGGACGCTCAGCGTGATGCCCGACCGAGTATCGCCTCTGCGGGGGCCCGGTTTGTTGACCTTTCGCACGACGATCGCTCAGTCGCGAAGGAGGCAGGTTCCGTCCCCCACGGCGAGTACGTCCACCACCACTCCGCCGACAACCACTGCGGGAACAACCGCGACTGGAGCTTCTGCCGGCACGGCCGATCAGGCCCCAGTCCCCGGTGCGACTTCGTCTGGATCGACGCCCGCGAACGCACAAATCGCAACCGC
>JANNCG010000741.1:0-20022 GCA_031386385.1 Myxococcales bacterium | reverse complement strand
GTGAGTCCACGGTGACGATGTCAGCACCCGCATCGGCAGGGCCCATGGGAGCGCAGCCCGCGGTGAGGAGGGCAATGGCGATAAGGGGGAGAGATGGGACAAATGCTCGCACGAAATTTAGAGCAACCGTACACCATTGCGAGCGCGGGTTCGTCAATGAGAAAGCGTAGAGCTAGGCCGCAACTTCACCGACTCTGGCCGGCTCCTGCTGCGTTGCACAGTGGATCCCTCCTCCTCCTGCCGCGAGCGAATCAATATTCAACTGCACAACCTCACGGCCCACAAACAGCTCACTCAGCACCTCTCGTGCACGAAGATCAGCGACGGCGTCCCCAAACTCCGGTGCGATCACCGCACCGTTGCATACGTAGTAGTTCATGTACGTCGACAGAAACGCGTCTCCCGTCCGACGTGTGTGGGATGGTTGCGTAAGCTCAATCAAGCGGTACGGAGAGTTGATGTTGGTTCGCATTTCGCTGAGCTGTTGTTTGGTGCGCATCGCCACTGCGATCCAAGGATCCGCTCTGTCACTTGACGACGGCTTGTCGATCACCAAGGTGCGCTCATTCGCAAATCGACCCAGCGTATCGATATGGCCATCGGTGATGTCGGCTCCAGCGAGCCCGTCAATCCAGAGCATCCGATCGATCCCGAGGGCATCGCTGAGTGCTCGCTCTATTTGTGCGCGTGTTTTGCCAGGATTGCGGTTGTTGTTCACCCAGCAAGACTCCGCCGCCAAAAGCGTCCCATGCCCATCAAATTCAAGACCTCCACCCTCTCCACACAAACCGGTCTCTATCAACTCGACCCCCAAATGAGTGGCCAAGATTCTGGCCAACTGCGAGTCGCCGTCGTGAGTCTGTTTTTGTCCCCAACCATTGAATCGAGTCCTTACGGCAGCCATCTGGCTAACGCCGCGGCTGACCCGCTTCAACACGAGACTTGGTAGCGTGTCTCGCGCCCACAAATCATCCACGGGGGCCTCGACGACTGAGATGTTGGCGCCCAGCCGTTGGATCCGGGCAACTTGATCGCCCCGCGCCAAGATGCTCACAGGCTCGAACCGAGCGATCGCGCGCGCGACCTGTGCGATGTTCGCCTGCACCCCTTCAAGGTCGTCACCCCAGATCGCAACGGTTGACGGCCATGCCATCCATGTCCGCTCGTGTCGAGCGTCTTCGCTTGGCATTCGCCAAGTAGATTCGCTCGCAAAGTTCGCTGAATTTGTCACGCGTTGGGGCAATATGGGCGGAGACGGAGCGAGCGGCTGACGCAACTTTTTGCAACTCAGCCATTGCGTGAGCGATGCGCAACCGATGGAGGCAAGCAACTCGCGGCGGGTGGGGTGCATGGGCATGAAGCGCGCAGTGTATCTAACGCTGATTTTCTCGGCCCTAAGCAAATCAAGAAAACTACTCTTCGGTTTGTCTCCACTCCGACGCCTCTCAGTCATCGAGCGACAACCACGAGGGATGCACACGCATACGAGTGAGCGAGGCTGGTCCGACACTCGCCGGGCTGAGCCGCGCCGAGCAAGAGAGCAATGGAGCGAAAATAGAAAGCAGGACGCATCGACGTTGCGAACCTACGACGCTCCGGCGCTTCGCCGTCCAGCCGTCACTCGCAGTGTTTGGCCCAGCACCGATGTCTCGCTCCCGCGCTTGAACCTCCGTCCATGGCGCCCCACCATGCTACACATCTGGCGTGCCTCTTTGCATCCGCCACACCTCCGCCATCACCCTCACGCTCTGCGCCCTGTCGTGCCACCAACAAACTCTTACCGCACCGACCGCACCGCGGACAACACCCGCAACCCCCTTCACGCTCCCAGAAGCACCACCCAATACTCCATCAAGCGAGCCAACGAGTGTGGCCGAGGTGGAGTCTGAATTTGCGCGTGAGATGCAACGGCTCGGTCCGCCGGTGTTGCCGCCGGGCGTCACGTTGCGGCCCATTTGCTGTGTGCTAACAAACGTATCGGGCGCTCCTGCGGGGATGGCGCTCTCGTTGCTGCTTCCGCCGATCAACGGATTTGCCAACGAGGGGCAGCCCACTGCGGGAGTAGGTGCCGCGTACACCGTGCAAATGGGCCCGCCGTTTCGTGTGCTCTCTCGGCCAGATCTCGCAGCGGTTCGGCCACGAGTGAATGGGTTTGCAGTCCAAGCTTCACGCGCGGTTGCGGTTGCGCTGCAGCGGCTCAATGCCCTCCCGCAGAGCGCCCAGTGGCGCACACGCAGACTGCGGATCTCGACAAACGTTGTCGCAGCGGATCACGAACAGCCACCGGTGCGATGGAATGTGTATTTCACCGCGTTTGTGACCCCCCGAAACGGCCCCAATGACTCGCTCAATGTGTTTGTCGATGCGTCGGCCGAGACCGTGCTCGACACGTATGCCGGCGCGGGCCATGTGCGCGTGGCGCCGAAGTAGCTTGCCGGTCTCCGATTTCGAGGTTGTAAAGTTGTACAATTCTATAGTTGTACGGTTGTGTATTAGCCCGCTCACGATATACTCGGCAACACCATGTTTGGACTCGGCGCGAGCGCACAAGAACAGTTTCTCCGTGGAATTGCCCAGAAAACGGGGCTGGTGCCACAAGGCAACAACGTGCTCGCGGGAGTATTTCAGGGCTTCAATGCGTGGACGCGCACGGAGATGGTCGCCGACGTTGCGGGCAATTTGACCGGTGGCGACGGTCTGTTTGGCGCGTTGGGCGCGGTGATGGGCGGCGGGATGGGCGGGATGGCCAACGCGATGACCGGCGGAGCATTTTTTATGAAGCACGACTACGTGATCGAGATGGCAGGGACTAACCTTCCACCGAGCTCATTGCGCGAGACGAGCAGCTTTCTGGTGAACAAGACGTACACGCAGCGTGGCGCGTTTGGGCAGCGCGTGTCCAGTGGTGTTCAGTGGATCGACCAGCGATTTGAGTGCTCAAGTTCGCACCCACAGTTCATGCCGTTTGTGTGTAGCTCTCAAGAGTTGCAGCAGATGCTCAACAGCTGGCCCTTCGTCAACCTGTCGTGGAACGCGGGGCAAGTCTGGCTCGAGCTCCTCGACAGCACCACGCGCATTCACAGTAAGTTTGGCACCGATGCGATGCAAAATGGCGACATGGTGTACCGTGGTCTATCCGTGGCGGTGGCGGCGGCACGGGCCACTCTCGCGCGATAATCGTGAGTCGCGCAGAGCGGAAGCGCGTCCACCACTCGCAGGCGAAAATCAACACCGACAGGCTGAGGCTCAAGCTGAGCGCATCATACGGCGACCGAGCTGTTCCCCATCACGCGTTGGTCACGACATCGATTGTTATGCCATTCGATTCTGCGTTATGCTTTGAGATGCAACCACCGCTTGCTCCTGAGGGTTTGCAGTGCCCCAACCCAGTTCGTCGGTTGCCGCCACGCGCACGCGTGCCATCGCTTGTTCGTTGTACGTCTTTCGGTCAATCGCATCCGCCGCGCGGTCGAGCGTCCACGCGTGAACAAAGGACACGGCGGCGTACACCAACACAGACAACGGCATCCAAATTGTGCTCAAAAACCTGGACAGTCCATGGTTAACCTGAAGCGCGTCGCTGACCATGACACCAGTCCCGAGCAGCGATACGGCCACGACGATCACGTTCAAAATCCGCGCAAATCGTGCGAGCGATCGTGCTTTGCTGGCCGCCTCGGGCTCGCCACGCAACAGGGGACCGCCGAGCAAAAACAATCGCGCCGCGAGGATGAGCCCCGGTATCGAGACCAGACCCATGAGAAAGAGCAACCCGAAGAGCCCCGCTGCGAGTCCGGGGACAAACATCTGACCGAGCGTCCATGCGCCGACCGCAGCGACCTGCACTATCTTCGGCGGACCCTCGGCGCCAAACGCAGGGATCTCCGCGTCGCGAAAGCCGCCACCGGCAATGGATTGCGTCCCGATCTGGTCTGGCGTCCAGCGTCGAAAGGCATCCCCTCGCTTGGTGAAATAGAGGATCACCGGGAGCAAAGCCGGCACAATGAGCATCAACAAGAGGAGTACGATGGTGGCCACAAAGCAGAGGGTAACATTGCTGATCCCTTTCCGTGTTTGCATTGAACGTGAGATGCCCAATGTACCGATCGTCCTATCCACCCCAACGCAAAGCTCATAGCCGCAGAGCGCGCGGTGATGCAAGCGCGTCAGGCTGTGGACCTTGTCACCTCAGGGACGGTGGACCCATCTCACCCCAACGATCCTTCCCATACGCGATACGACACGACGATTTGCTGCCCCATTGCTGGACGATACGTCGCGCCATAGAACACAATGGACCGCGTCCCGGGGTCATAATCAAACCCGTCCACTCGCGATCGGGGAACATCCATTCCGCGGACCCGCACTTTGATCGTGCTCGTGATGGGTGAGCGCGTGAGTCGATACGGACTCGCGGATCCAATGACGGCCTCGACCACCCGCGCCATCGCTGCAGCCACGTCCGCATCCGTCGCGGCACCGATCTCCGCAAACGCTCCGCCAGTTTGCACGATCACACAGCGCCGCATATCCGCGCTGCGCGTTGGATCACACACCGGAACGCCCGCCACCGCATTCACGAGCCCAAACACCTGGATCGAGTGCGAGCGAAAGAACATCACCGCGCGAGACAGATGGTCTGCGTAGGTCATCCCCCAACGCGCTTGATTGACGGCAAAGTAGCGCGAGTCATCGTTGGTTCCCACTTCATCAGCGACCATAAATACCACCACCTTCGCGCCCGCGCGGAAGCGACGATTCACAGGAATCTCTGGCATGGCCGAGAGATTTTCGTACGCGATGATCGAAGCGGCGATGGGCTCTTCGTTCAGCTGCAGCGTGTACATCCCGTTGTTTGGGTACGGCGCAAACGTATCCGCGGCCATCCCCATGTACCGCTCGACCGTTAACCGATGTGCCATTTGCAGGCCACCCATGGGGGCTGCTCCGTCGACCCAAACGAGCCCAGGCGCGGGCATATCAAAGTTAAACGGCCTGCTCTGCGCAGCGAGCACCGCCACACGAAAATCAACACTCGCGCGGTTCATATCGGCGAAAAAACGCTGTCCCGTATTACCGATTTGCACTTGGTACGGACCCATCGATGGCGACACATCCACCGGAAACAAAAAGTCCACCGGCGGACTCGCTGATCCAGCAAACACCTGACACGCAAACCCCAGAGCCTTGTCCGTCTCCGACACCCCCGTAGCGTTTGTCAGATCGCTCATACGAATCGACGTCGGCCGCGCGGGCATGTCGTAGTCCGCGCGAGGTGCGATGGCGACGATCACGTCAAGCGAGTTGATCGCCGCGCCCGCTGTGCGCTTTACCGTTGTGACATCCACCACAAACTCTCCCGATGCGCCGATCACCGGACCGGCCATGGGCATACCCCCGGTGAGCGCTAGGGCGACGGCATCACGCAACGCAGACGCGCTCGTCATGCGCGTCACGCGATAGGTGGACTGAATCGCCGGCTGCATCTCGTGTGTAGTGATCGAGCGCCCAACGATCACCGGCGCGGCACCGGCACCGAGCGCAGTGCGCACGATCATTTCCATTCGTGCGGCTTCAACCATGACGTCCGCCGCCATCATGGATGGTACCGAGGCAACAACTGCACTCACGTTGGTTGCAGCCTCATCAACGAGCACACCACTGCGGCTCATGGTCCCCATCAATGGCCGCGCAGGACCAAATGCTGGAGCAGAACCGAGCTGAATCCCAGCCATGGGAGCACGGGTAATGGTCACGGTGGCAAGGCCCATCGGTCTGCAAATTTCCAGACCTCCCATGCCATCGGGCATTCCGTCGCCGTCGGTGTCGCGGATGCGCGGATCGGTCTCGCCGTTCATCTGCATGATCATCCCGTCAAGGCCGACGTCTTCCATCCCATCCGGGACTCCGTCTCCGTCCGAATCCGCAACTGCTGGATTAAGCCCCCGACAGCGCTCTCCCATCATGCACTCCATATCCGTCATACACATTGGTGGTGGTCGTCGTTGAGGAACCGCGCCCTCCCCAACACACACCCGCGGATAGCGCGCCTCTTGCCCATCGGTCACCCCATCGCCATCGGTGTCACGGTTGTTCGGGTCAGAGCCCAGCATGCACTCTGTCGCGTTGTCGAGGCCGTCACCGTCACTGTCCACGCCCGCAGCGCAATTGCCTGAGTCTCCACCATCGCCCATGGGAATCGGTCGATCCACCACAGCGCCGTCCATCGCTCCAATCACGTTGTCCTCGGCGCAGCTCACCAACACACACCCAGCTACACAGAGCCCAACAAACATGAGCGAAGGCGCTGTGCGGGATGCTCTCGCGAGTCGTAACATTTTCGTTGATGTGGTCATGGAAGGCTCCTTAGTGATTTGTCGACGGTATCATTTTTGCGCATCAATGTTACCGTTCGCGTGTGAATCTTCAGTGCACTCTGTCTCGCCAGCTCAGTCGCAAGCAACTCGGGCTATTCGGCTCACTCGCGCTGATGAGCATCATAAGCTGCGGAGCTCGCTCGGACCTTCGTGTCCCAACGGATGCGCCAACAGACATCCTGTCGGTGCCATCGCGGGATGTTCTCGGGGGCGATGCGTGTGTGAGGGCGGGATGTCTTCCCGATAGTTGCCGAGAGATTTTGCAGCGCAATCCTGCGAGTCCAAGTGGGGTGTACACCATTAACCCTCGTGCGCAGATGGGCGTGGCGGCGTTTGAAGCGTACTGTGACATGACGCGTGACGGTGGTGGTTGGACCCTTGTGCTGATGGCATCACGGGCAAATCCTGGCCGCTTTGGATACGACTCGCCTGCGTGGACCGACGACACAGTCGTCGCACCCGAGATCACCGATCCGACGAGGGATGCAAACGTGAAGAGCCCTGCATTTTTACACGTGTATTTTGCCTCAATGCGAATGTGCCTCGGGACGCTAGAGGGCTGTGTGATCGAGCAAGTGAGCGCGTTGTCTGCAAAGAGACAGTTCACGGATGCACGTGATCGAGTGTCCTCGCTGCCGGTGAGTGCCTATGGAGCCTGGGGCTACGATGGCCGACTTGGCTGCAACCAGCACGGCTTTGATGTTCGCGACCTGCAAGGGAGCCCCCCTCCGCTTCATGGTCCCGCGCGCATTCGTTATGGGATCTTGCTCAACAACGAGCCAATCTGCGAGGGCTCCGTCGATGGTGGCCGCGGCTTCGGGATCAAGGGCTACTTCGGCACGCAAATCTCCGCAGGAAAGGGCGATGGGATCGTCGGCACTGAGCACATGCGAGGCTGGATCTTCGTGCGGTAGCGAAATTGATGGCGCTGGCCAAAGTTGGAGTTGGTAAGCTCAACCCATGCTCCACTCATTGCGCCTCACAAACGTAGGCCCCGCGCCCGCGATGGCTTTACAATTCGCGGAGCGAATCAATCTCATCACGGGCGACAACGGACTGGGGAAGAGCTTTTTGCTCGACGTTGCCTGGTGGGGACTGACGCAAACGTGGGGCCGCCAGCTAGTGCGGCCCAACCAGTCCAACAAACAATCAGGAACCAAAGCAACCATTGCGTCGTCGTTTGGCGCCTCTGGTACGCCGAGTGAAGTGATCAGCCAGTATGTTCCGGGCGATGATCGATGGCTTCCTGATCGCTTCAAACATACCGTCGAAGAATTGGTTTTGTACGCACACGTGGATGGAGGCTTTTCGTGCTGGGATCCATCCAACCCTCCACTCAACGCACGCATCGGGTTGCTACCACCATTGAGTTTTACGCCCTCAGAAGTGTGGGACGGAAATTCACGCTGCGAGGGACTCATCCGCGATTGGGCCTCATGGCAGCTCGAAAAAAACGACGAATTTACCGCCCTTGTCGCGGTGCTAGCCGCACTGTCGCCGTCTGCAAACGAACCGCTCAAGCCTGGTGCGCTCATGAGGTTGTCCGCAGAGGACCCCAAACGCTACCCGACGCTCGCGACCGAGTACGGCCAAGATGTGCCCGTAGTGCATGCAGCGGCTGGGATTCGACGGGTGATTTCACTCGCGTATATGTTGATCTGGCTGTGGCGTGAGAACGCCCTTATCAACAAGCTCAAGTTTGAATCAACGACGCCGTCGATCATCCTGCTCATTGACGAAGTCGAAGCTCACCTGCATCCAAAGTGGCAGCTTCGCATTGTCCCGGCGCTTCTCAGTGTGATGAGAGTCCTCACGAAAAAAACCGACACGCACCTTCAAATCATAGCGTCGACGCACTCGCCGCTCGTTCTTGCGTCGGTCGAGCCGGAGTTTGACTCCGCGAAGGACGCTTGGTTTGATCTCGACCTTGTCCAATCAAAACAGGGGCCGTCGGTTGTGTTGCAACAACGACCGTTTGAGAAGCTCGGGACCGCAAACCGTTGGCTGATGAGCGAGGCATTTGGTCTGTTCGACGAGGGCCGCAACGACGTGGCGCGGGCTCTACTCAAGCGCGCTGCGGCTGCGCTTGAAGACCCTAAATGCACCAGAGCCAAGGGGCTCGCACTCGATCGTGAACTCCATAGCGTCCTCGGGGAAACGGATCCATATTGGAACCGCTGGCGCTTCTTCGCAGACAAGCGCGGATGGACCGACCACCGCACGTCGAGCAAATTGCGGCCAACAAAGCCAACACTGACACCGAAGCAGAAGCCCACTGCAACCAAGAGCACAAAGAGGAGCGCCGCCAAAAGGAAAGCCGGGCGATGATCCCGGTGACGGAGCAGGACGAACCGGAGTCGTTCGACAAGGCCGTGCGCAAGAAGGGTGAAAAATGGCTCAAGAAAAACAAGTTCACGCTCAGCAAACCGTTGCCGAAAGGGACAGAGCCACCTCCGCACTGGCGTGCTTGCCTTGGCGACTTGCACAGCGAGTATGACGGTGTCTGCGCATATCTTTGCATCTATATCGAGCGGGCTGTCGCACCGCCCACGGTCGACCACTTCGTGGCAAAGTCAAAGCACGCTGGACTCATTTATGAATGGAGCAACTACCGTTTGGCCTGCGCCAGCATGAACACGCGAAAGAATTCATTCAGCGATGTGTTGGATCCGTTCAAACTGGCGGCCGACACGTTTAGACTCAACCTGCTCACGGGTCAGATTTATCCCAGGCGGGGACTGAAACCCCCACTGCAACAAAAGGCGAGGTTGACGATTGAGCGTCTCGACCTCGACGGCGAGATATTTCGCGAGCTTCGCGCCGGACGATTTGAGGACTACATCAATTTTCGCACCGAAGGGGCCCGCGTGAGTGCCGAGGCGCACCTCAAGCGCTACTCGCCCTTTGTGTGGCTTGAGGCAAAACGCCAAAAGAAGTTGTAACACCACCAGCATCACCATGAACTGAGTACTGCTGAACGGTCTAGTGCCGGGCTGACCCGTAATACAACTCGCATTTTATCTCTGAGTATCCAGTGCCCTCCCGCGTTCGCACCTTCGCCCCCTTCACCTCACCAACTCCCGCAGCCGCGCCGCCCGCAGCCGAAGATAGTCGCGCTCTGGCGTACTCGCTGTCTTCGCCGCCGCACGCTCAAACGCCTCGATCGCAGCGGCCCGATGGCCTGCGCGCTCAAGGAGGTGCGCCCGCGTCGAGTCGAGGCGATGGTTCTCGCGAATGCGCTCATCCCGCGCGAGCTCATCGAGCTTGGCCAACCCAGAGTCTGGCCCATGAACCATCGCCACCGCAATCGCGTGATTAAGCGCCACCATGGGATTATCACTCATGCGCAATAGCACCCCATAAAGCGCGAGGATTTGCGGCCAATCCGTGCTCTCGGTGCTGCTCGCTTCATCGTGAAGCGAAGCGATCGCTGCCAACAGCTGGTACTTCCCAACGGAACCCATTGCAAATGCGCTGGTGACCAACGCGGTGCCCTCTGTGATGGCGCCAGCGTCCCACCGCGATCGATCCTGCTCATCTAACGGAATCAGCGCGCCAGAGCTATCGGTGCGCGCATCCCTTCGCGCGTCGGTCAACAGCATCAGCGCGAGCAGGCCCATCACCTCAGGATCCGTGGGCACTAAATGATAGAGCAGCCGCGTGAGACGGATAGCTTCTGTCGCAAGGTCCGGCCGATGAAGCTCTGCACCCGCGCTAGCAAGGTACCCTTCGTTAAAAAGCAAATACAACGTGCGAGTGATGGCAGCGCGCAGCTCGACGCTCTCGGTGAAGTCCGGCCTTTCAAATGGGATTCCAGACTCGCGAATGGTCTGTCGCGCGCGACTCAGCCGTTGTGCCATGGTCGCTTCAGGGACAAGAAAAGCGCGAGCAATTTCTCGGGTACTGAGCCCTCCCACCGCGCGAAGTGTGAGCGCCGTAGCCGACGCACTCGATAAAGACGGATGACAGCACATTGCAAACAGTTCAAGTGTGTCGTCGATGGCCACCACACGCTCTTGCAGCTCTGCAGGTACCAAACAGACAACCATCCCCTCACGCGCGCGGCGCGATGACTCAGCCCGCACGCTATCCGTGAGTCGCCGACGAGCCACATGAATCAACCACGCTCTCGGACTCTGCGGAACCCCATCCCGTGGCCACTGCTGTGCGGCGGCGATCAAGGCCTCTTGCAGCGCGTCTTCGCAGGCGCCGAGATCACGATGCCCACGCACCAGCGCACCGAGTACCTGAGGAGCAAGGTCGCGAAGCAGCTGGTTCACTCTGCAGACGGTGCACCCATGAGCGGCCGCACTTCGATCTTGAGAAACAGCGGCTTGCCTCCAGGTCCCGGAGCGAGCGATGCCTGCGCCGCGATGGTGTACGCGCGGTTGGCGTTCTCGACATCGACAAGCCAGAATCCCGCGAGAAATTCTTTCGACTCAGCAAACACTCCGTCTGTGATGGGCTCTCCGTCCGAGGACGCGCGGACCAACACCGCTTGCTCTGGCCCCGTGAGCCCCTCGGCTCCGACGAGCTCTCCACTCGCTTGGAGTTTGCCGGCAAATTCTTTCATAAAATCGATATGAGCTTTGATCTCGGCATGAGCCCACTGCTCGATTTGGTACGGAAGCTTACCCGGGTGGTTCATCATCAACATAAATTTCATAGCGCCAGTTTGTCCTTCAAGCGCCTTCGAGCGCGGCGATGTCGAGCTTGTTCATAGCCAGCATGGCGTTGAGCACACGCGATGCCTTCTTCGGGTCCGGATCATTGAGCAACCCGAAGAGCTGCTTGGGCACGATCTGCCACGAGACACCAAAGGGATCTTTGAGCCAACCGCAGCGGCTCGGTGCACCGCCGTCGGCGATCAACGCCTCCCACAACCGGTCGATCTCGGCCTGATTGTCGCACTCCACCATGATCGAGAACGCCTCGTTGAGCTTGTAGTGTGGCCCACCGTTGAAGGCAATAAAGCGCTGACCGAACAGCTCAAACGAGTTTTCAGAAACGGTACAGTCGGCCCCGAAGACTGAAGCGTAGTGTTTGACTGCGGCTTCGGCATTGGATTCGAACCACAAAAACGACGAAATTTTCTTAGATTGCATGTCTGACTCCCTAACGATGGCTTCGATGTGAAGCCGTGTTGTACCAAGCAATCGGAGCCGAACGCCCCTTCTCGACATGCCGGAGAAAAAAAGTTAGCGTCAATCTTCAGCGGCGTGAACTCAACAGGGGCGAGACCATGATAAATATCGATTTAACCGCGGTGGCAAGTTGCACAGATTTGTCGCCCAACTTGATCAACTGCTTCGCAGAAGCAGCCGCCGTTTTGTTGCAACGAATGCGAGCGTCGAACCCGCCCGGTGACCCAACTTGCGCGGCGTCGATCATCCGCGATTCAGAGAAGATAGACGGAATCGTGGTGTGGTCGGTTCCAACCAAGCAAGTGATCGACAGTCATGCCAACGAAAACGATGCGTCGCAGTATGGCGCCTACGCCGTGAGTATAGCGACGGTCAACGCAGCTTGGGGATATTGCGTGATTCGCCGTGCGTTGACACGCTCGGGCGCCGATTTCATCATGCGGGCGGCAAACGTCGCGAAGGATGATACGCTACGGCTTGAAGTGAGTGGAATCATCGGAGTTGCCAGTGTTGCATCACGACTGCGGGAGAAAAGAAACCAGCTCAAGGATTGAGACGACAACCGCTCTGGTCTGGCGGCAGTCGTTGTATTCTCACACAATCCGTTGGAGGTACACTTTGCTGACTTCAAACAGGACGATGACAAATGAGTGACGACCTTCTCGCCGATCCCCGGTTGAAAGAGGCCGAATCGAAAGCGTTTGACGCAGAGCGCGCGGAGCGCTCCGGTGATCACGCGCAGGCACGTAGCCTCTACACCGCCGCTGCTGAGTTGGACTTGCTTGTGGTGCTGGACGGAGTTCATGAGCCCAACAATCGCTCTACGATTGCGGAAGAGTGTGTGTGTTTGTTTGCCCGTGCCGGTCGTTATGATCGCGCAATTGAAGCTGGAGAGCGAATCCTTGCGGTGTCCACCTCGCTCACCGATGATGGAGTAACAACACTTCGAGAGCTGCTCGCAGAGCATCGATTGGTGGACCCGCGACCTGCAAAACCATCGAACAAGCAAGGCGCGAACGGAAACGAAAATCTGTTCCGCATACGAGACGGCATTCGAGACCAAGCTAGAAAGCAGGAGGCCGCCTGAATGACCATTCGCACGCTGAGCGTTGGTGATTCAGGGCTTGATCTTGTGCTCGGTGGGGGGATCGCGTGGGTTGAGCGAGTGCCTGGCCATCAAAGCGCGACCGTTGTTGTTCGCGGTGGTGCCGGGACTGGAAAAACGCTCACCGCTCTTCACCTTTCCCACGCACTGGCAAGGACGCTCGAAGGTGATGTCGCGTACGCATGTGTTGAACTACTGCCCATGGAGCTGGTGGCGCAAGCACGCTCGCTCTTTGCGGACAAGTTTCACTACGGCCCCGTGAGCAGCAACGCCCAGTTAGGAGCACCAGTCGGGCCTCCATGTTTGCTCCCGGGGCTACTCGAACTGCCAGAAAATGGCGCATCGATTGGGAGTGCGCTTGAGAGCTTTTGGGCAAAGCTCACAGCGGGTCCGAAAGGATGGAAGCGACCAAAGGTGCTTGTCGTTGACTCACTCATTGATGGGTATGGTTTGGGATCGAATGTCCCGCGCCAACTCGCAGATGCGATGTGCAAGCTGGCTGCCGAGTGGAACGTTGTGCTCATTTTGGTCGAAGAAGTGCTGCGAGGGGACTCATCTCCGTGGGTATTTGCGTGCGATACCGCGATTGAGCTTGAATCACCGCGAAGTGATATATCCACTACGCTCCCAGCGCCGACTGAGCGAAGACTCACTGTGTTGAAACATCGGTTTCTTCCTTCCGACGCGGGTCCCCATCGGTTTCAATTTGTTGCCGACAAGGGACTCAGCGTCGCTCCCCGTCCGAGCGCTTGGATTGAGCCGTGGGCGAAGAGCATCGTCCTACCGCGAATCAATGGCCCTCTTCCAAACGCAAGTGTGCCGCTTCCGACGTTCGTGCTTCACCAGAATCTCGCTTCCTTTGGTCAGCAGCGTGGACATGTCGTATTTATTCATGACGCAGACGCTGTGAGATGCAAACAGCACGCAACGCAAACCCGCAGAGCGAACGGCCAATCGAACACCACACTTAGCGCGTCGTTCCATTTGCCGCTCGGCACCAAATCACGTCAGCAGGGTGGCACAATTATCGGACTCGCGCATCCGTATGCAAGTCCGCACAAGATTCTTCACGCGATCATCGATGCTTGGGTTGAGATGGGCGTCTCGGCAGACCACGCCCAGTTGGTTGTTGGAGACTTGTGTGCACTGGGCGCCATGGCAGGCGGCGAGCACGTTTTGTTGGCGTTGGGCGTGCTCGCGACCCTTGCCCGTCAAGTCGGAACGCTTTTGGTCCTGTACGAAACCACGCCACCACGACTCTCCTACATCCCCGGAGGGCACCCAACGACTCCGTTCTATTTCGACGAACCTGGTATTCATCGTCCCCCTGCGGCTGCGTTTGCGGACGTAATAGTTGAGGGTTTTGGAAAGCTTGAGTCCTACCTTCAACAGTCCAATATGCCCTTCCGATTGACGTCCTGATTGGGATGTTTGGTAAGGAGTGCGACCGGCGAGCACCGAGCGTTGAGGCGACGCTGACTGTGTACAGCGAGGAACGCCTAGCGTAACGTTAGGCACATGCAGGTAGGGCTGCCAGAATTGTGCGTGTCCCGGGCAATTTTGAGCCCATCCACCGGTCGATAAACAATTTTCACCCCCCGTGTCCAATCCGTCCCCTCTCGTTCGTCGATAGACTAAAGCAGGCGATATCCAACTCACGCAAACTCCGACCGAGCAACGTTTTGCTCGGCTCGGCCAGCACACGCTTGTTTGTCACAAAGAGGTCTCAATCATCATGGCACAGCAAAAATACTTGTTCATCTACCGCACACCGGCAACGGACTCACCCCCTCCATCGCCCGAGCAGATGCAAGCGATGCTCGCGCAGTGGGGCGAGTGGAAGAGCAAGTTTAAATCCGAGATCCTCGATATGGGTGACGGGCTCAAACCATCTGGAAAAATCCTCGCCAATGGCGTTGTCACCGACGGCCCCTACATCGAGTCCAAAGAGGTCCTCGGGGGATTCTCGATCGTGAGCGCTGCGTCTTACGAGCACGCCGTGGAGGTCGCCAAAGGCTGCCCGATTACGTATATTCCCGGCGCGAGGATTGAGATCCGCGAGATGGCTGGGTTATAAACTTGCTCACCTATGCCCCCTCCAAACGAGGCCCCTGCTGGCCTCGTTGATCACTATTTTCGCCACGAGTACGGCCGGCTGGTCTCAACACTCGCGCGCCGTTATCACTCAGTGCAGCTTGAGGTGATCGAAGACTGCGTGCAAAATGCAATGCTTGCAGCGCTGGGGGCTTGGCGAGCGAGCGGTGCTCCTGAGCAGCCAGCGGCGTGGTTGTATCGCACAGCCAACAACCAACTGATCGACACGCTTCGTCGAGAGGTCACTTATCAACGCGTCCTGCAACGCCCCGACGGAGACACGGACACTTGTGAGCCCCTCGCGCCTCGGTTGCCCGCAGAGATTCGTGACGACCAGCTTCGGATGTTGTTTGTTTGCTGCGACCCAGCCATCGCGCCTGAGTCTCAATTGGTGCTCGCGCTCAAAGTTCTCTGTGGATTTTCGACTGGTGAGATAGCTCTTAGATTATTCACCACCGAGGCCAACGTACACAAGCGGCTGGGTCGCGCGCGTGAGCGACTGCGCGAGCTCAATCTCAGCACAGACACCCCGGACGAGGCGTCGTTGAGGGCGCGGCTGGATGGGGTTCATGCCGTGATTTATCTGCTCTTTAACGAGGGGTACCACTCGGTGCAGACAGATCGGATCGTGCGCAAAGAGCTCTGCGATGAGGCCATCAGGCTCGCCACGCTCGTGGCCGAGCACCCCGTGGGTGCGGTCTCGCAGACCTACGCGTTGTTAGCCTTGATGCACTTTCACGCAGCGCGGTTAGAGTCTCGCGTGGACGGAGCAGGCGGGCTGCTGCTGCTCGAAGAGCAAGATCGCTCGCGTTGGGATCAGCAACATATTCACGAAGCGATTCGATGGTGCGCCAACTCGCCCGTAGGCGAGCGGCTGTCAAAGTATCACGCGGAGGCCGCCATCGCGGGTGAGCACTGTTTTGCCAAATCGTTTGCGCAGACGCGTTGGAGCGAGATCGCTGAGTGGTACGACTTGCTCAACGCGGTTGCCCCCTCGCCCATTCATCTGATGAACCGAGCCATCGCGATCGCGCAGTTCAAAGGCCCCGACGCAGGGCTGGCCGAGCTCGAAGCCGTGCGACCGCCGAGCTGGCTGCTGGGGTACTACCTTTGGGACGCGGTGTTGGGTGAGCTTCATCGACAAGCACGGCACACCGACGAGGCACGTGCGCATTTGCAACGGGCACTCGAGAGCGCACCGACTGAGCCCGAGCGTGCATTGATGCGAAAACGCCTCGCGTTGTTGTGATTGCGAATTTGCTGCACAACAGCGATGAGTTGGTGCGAGTATTCGCGCTATGAAGCTCGGATACTTGATTATCTATGTCCCCGACGTACCAAAGACAGTAGCGTTTTACCAAGAGGCCTTTGGGCTGAGCCCGCGGTTTGTGCACGAGTCGGGCACGTATGCAGAGCTCGAAACGGGAGCCACGGCGCTGGCGTTTGCAAACGAGACTTTCACGCCATCGAAGGGCGCATTTGCGCTCAATCGGCCGAATGAGAAAGCGGCAGGCGCAGAGGTTGGGCTCGTCACAGACGATGTGCGTGCAGGGTACACTCATGCGGTCTCGCACGGGGCAGTGAGCGTACTTGAGCCAACGGTTAAACCGTGGGGCCAAACGGTGGCGTACGTGCGGGACAACAACGGATTTTTGGTGGAGTTGTGCTCGCCGATGGGGGGTTAAGGAGCCCGTCCCGTGTTGGTGGTTGAACAGTCCCGTATCGCCCAACTGGCAGCTCACTCACCAAGGTAAGCCTCGATAATTTTGACCTCATCCGCCACGGCATTACCGATTTTCTACGGCGAACTAGAGCGCGTGCAGCCCGTTGGTGGTGCGAGAGATTTTGGGTCGTGTACCGAGTGAACCGTCTGAAATTTCACCGATCCAATAAGCGCGATGAGCGCACCAAGAGCGGCATCATTGAGCGCATATCCAAACGCTGCGAGGTCTGATATACAAGCAAAATCCCATGCGATATTCTCTCTCGCGATGTCTCAGCGCGACTCTTTTTTCCATCTCTCTGCTCGGCTGCACAGCCTCTGCTGTCGCCCGCTCAGACCAGACTGTCACCGCTCAAGCTCCCGCATGCATAGGGACCATCAGCGCTCCGGCGACGATGACGCCTGTGGTGGATGACGCGCTGCTTGCAAACGCGATCGGCGGCCCCAACGAGGGCAAGCTATGTATGGGACGCACGTACACAACAACCGCACCCATCAGGGTTTTTCGCCTGTGGAACCGCGCACAACCCTTTAGCCTCTATGGCCGCTGGTGGACCTTAGAGAGCCCCGGCGGCTCCATCGAGTCGCTTCGCGCGACGTACGAAGTGTGCCCCGAGTGGAGCCCCCTGGATGCGCTCAGCGAGTGCACTCTCCGCGCCGGATCCCACGTGGTCCTCGGCTCGGGTCAAAGCGCGCAGTGTGCGGGTAGCGTGAGGTACGGCCAATCGGAGGCACTGCAGCTGTACATTCCCAACGATACGCGCGCGACACCCGAGGTGCTCTACGTGGAGGACTGCCACGGACTGCCAAGTGTGGGCGCGACGCAGGCGCCATAGGGCGCGCGGGGTATTGTGCAATATCACTTGCCGCAATTCCGTCGCTTGAGTAAGCGTAGTGCACGATGTGCTCTCTTCGATTGGCCTACGGCTTCACACTCTCGCTTTCACTCTTGACCCATACGGGTATTGCTCTCTCGCAGACCACACCCGCAACGCCCGTCAGCCCCATCACACCTCCCGTCACTTCAATCACCACGCCCACTGCTGGCGTTGCAGCGGTGTCCGTCGAAGTGCAATCCGAAGCTCTGATCACCCGTGGCGTGAGTCTTCGCACACAACAACGCGATGCCGAAGCACTCGCGCTTTTTGAGCAAGCAAACACGATTTTTCCATCACCCCGCGCGATGGCGCAGATCGCATTTGCCGAGCAAGCGCTTAACCGCTGGGTCCTCGCTGAGCGACACTTGCGTGAAGCGATGGCTGCCACAACAGACCCGTGGATCGTTCGCAACGCTACTGCACTTCACGCCGCGATTGCTGCGATTGATGTGCACCTCGGTCGGCTTGAGGTGGTCGCAAACGTCGCCGGTGCAGAGCTGTGGATCTCTGCCGTTCGGGTCGGCACAACCCCGCTCACAGAGCCGCTTCGACTTCCCGTGGGCTCAACTCCGATTGAGCTTCGTGCAGCGGGATATGTCACCTCGACACACACCGTGGACATCGTGCACGGAAGAACACTTCGCGAGAGCATGACGCTTGAGGCTGTTCCTGTGGCGGTCGTCAGTGGTCCCGTGGGGCCGCCCGCGGGAGACCCCATGGCTCAATCGAAGGCGCAATTTGTGCTTAATTTTGGCGCGGGAGGTGGAACGTCGGGGCTCTATCTCCCCACCGTCGGAATTGGCGTTCGGTACGGTTTTTTCGGCAACCGCTTTGAGATGCAAGGGCGCGCGGACGTCGCGTTTTACTGGAACCCCTTCAACAATGGCGGAGCATCCGGCTCGTCCAACTTCGTCGGGCCTTTCGCCGGCGTCGACGGGACCTTTCGGGTGCGCCCCATTTCGGGTACCAACCCCTGGTACGCAGGCCTCGGAATCTTTGGCAAAGTTGGTGTAGCATTCGCGGCAACTCCTCCACCGCCGACCGTGATCATACCCGGACAAACTCCTCCAACGATAACCTACGTTATGGGCCTCTACGGAGTCGGAATCAACATCGAGACGGGACTGCTTCTTGGCAGCCGCGGCCAATGGGACTTAAGTGGGCGATTTCAGCTCGGCGTAGGCGTCGGGGCGGTCGGATATTTAACGCTCGGATATGGGTTTTAGAGAGAATCGCGTCTCGGGGCCGAACTGTGGTAAACCGTTTATCATCTTGTCGGTCCCTAACGCCCCGCTACAAAGCGCTAGCACTTCACTGCCACTCCTACCCTCCAAACGTCCTCGCGTATTGACAGCCTCTGTGCTCGCCCTCACGCTCTCGATTGGGCCTCAGGGATGTTTGATGGACTTCGAAGTGTTTCGTCTAGACGCCTCGGTCCGCAACGATGTGCCCCGCGTGCGCGATGTGCCAAGCGCTGTGGACGAGCCCGATCCAACGGACGTGCAAGACTTCGACGTCCCAGATCCGATTGACACGCCTGATCCGATCGACCGTCCCAACGGGCTGGATATCCCCAACGTGATCCGCGACGCTGCGGACGTGCCGAACGTGCAAGACGTGCCCAACTTTGACCGACCCAATCCTGTGGATATTCCCAATCCGATTGTGGATGTTCCGTCCGATGTGCCCAACGCTTGTACAGGCCCAGTCGTCGTCAATGAAGTGCAAACACAGGGCGCAAATGGCGGGACCGATGAGTGGGTCGAGATCCACAACGCCGGCAACTGTGAGGTCTCTCTCTCTGGCTGGACATTGGTCTATCGCTCATCATCGGGCGTCAGCGCTAACATCATCTTTCCGTTTGCTGGCGCTGATCGACTGGCAGCTAACAGCCAAATGGTGATCGCGGGCATCGGCTACATGATGGCCAACGCATCCCTTCGCCGCTTCGTTGGCGGCGGTGGAATCGCACAAGCCGCAGGCGGCGTCGGTCTGCTCAACGCGGGAGGCGTGCGTGTTGATTCAATGGTCTGGGGTCCCGTTGCTGCGGGTCATCCGTTCGCTGAACCTATCGTCCCACTTTTGCCTCCCGCAGCACCCATCACGAGCAACTCGCTTGGACGCTCGCCCAACGGTCGAGACACCAACGACAACGCGGCAGACTTTCGCAATTTTGTCGTCCCCACCCCGGGCACACCCAACCTGTAACGCTTCTATGATAGCTTTAATTGCCTGCAAAATTGCTAGCTAATCTCCGCTATCCTCGACGAGCTCAAACCGCGCACAGCCCTCTTTCGCGGTGACGTCTAACACCAAGCGTCCCTTCACGGGCGGCCCGCTTCCGGGTCGATAGAGTCCTGCGCGAGTCTTACCTTTGGTCACCAACTGTTGCACTTGCCCGATGGTCAACTTGCGCCCCGCGCACTCAAACCAGAGGACAAAATTGCAGCCCTCTTTCCAGCGCGAACAACCCCAGCCGCGCTTGCCCGTGATGAGCGTGCCTTCAATGCACTTGGGACAAACGAGCGCGTGAATCAAGCTGTCTTTGTCTGTATCGTCGGTGACCGATTCGTCGGCTAAGAGCTCAACGGATTTGGGCTTTCGCGTTGATTTGCTCTTGGATTTTTCAGCCGATTCTACAATCTCACGGCTGACTCCAACGGGAGCCTTCGCGCTGTCTCTCGCGGCGCTTAACGTCGTG
>JANNCG010000740.1:0-2209 GCA_031386385.1 Myxococcales bacterium | reverse complement strand
GCATCGGTGTGATCCCTGGTTTGCTCCGCAACGCCGTGCGGACACCGAGGAGGTAAAATCGACCTGCTGCTTGTCGATCGTTGGTCACAAACGTCCACTTCATCGCTAGTACACCCGACGTATGAACAAACACACTCTCTCGCATCGGCTGTCCCCTATCGGCCGACGTCTCTGCCTTGCAGTCACCGTGTTCGCATGGATGGCATGCACCAATTCAAGCGCAAATACTGCACCTGCAACATCGCCAACATCCGGCTCCGCTGCGGAGGGTTCTAACACTCCCGTAGCTGGCTCATTAACAAGCGACCCGATGACGGCAACGTCGGCGACGACGACAACGCCCGCAGCAGGCATGTACACCTGTCCCATGCATGCAAATGTTCAGCAAGCCACTCCCGGCCAGTGCCCTCAGTGCGGGATGAACCTCGTCGCCACCAGCGCAACGGGTGATGCAGGAGTCGCGACGGATCCCCACGCTGGTCATGCCGGTCACTCGCACTAACCAGCATGGCGCGCCATCAGCGCTGCGCGCTTTCAAGGTCTGTTTAGCGCTCAACGTGGGTCTTGTTGGCTGTATTGCACACTCAACTGCGAGCGATTTACGCGATGTTCGAAGCGTGGTACACCAACGCGCGGCCCTGCGGTTGCCAGAGCGCACGACGCCGGATCCTGAAGAGATCGACGGGGATGTCTCGGTGCTCGCGGCGGCCCCTTTGACCGTAGAGAGTGCGGTACGCATCGCGCTGCTAAACAACAGAACCCTACGCGCCGAGCTCGCCGAGCTCGGGATCGCGCGAGGGCAGCTGGTGCAGGCGAGTCTGTTTCCAAACCCTGAGTTTCAGGCAGAGGTGCGGATTCCTGAGGATCGCACGCAGGGTGTTCAGCAGGACTATGGCGTTGAGATTGACCTGACGCAGATCATTTTGCGTGGGCAAAGACAGGGAGTCGCCGAGGCAGAGCTCGACGCTGCCCGCTCACGCGCCGCGGGCTCAACGCTCGACACCGCGTACCGAGTGAGGCTCGCGGTGTATGACGTTCAAGCGCAGCAGCAGCAGTTAGAGCTGAGCCAGACCATGCTCGTGGCCTTCACCGCAAGCTACGACACCGCCCGGGCACTGCACGAAGCGGGCAACCTACCGGACTTAAACCTCTCCACCGAGCAGGTCGCGTATGAGTCCGCCCGAATCAACGTCGCTGAAGCTGAAGCCGACCTGATCGACGCGCGCGAGCGGCTCAACGTTTTGCTAGGGTTTTTCGGGAGAAACACCACTTGGCAGCTGACGGCACGGCTCGCCGATCCGCCCCCATCACTGGGCTCGCTTGAGAGGCTTGAGTCTCGTGCGATCGAGGCGAGTATTGAGCTCGCGCAGACACGTGCGACGCTCTCGGCGGCTACGCGACGGCTCTCACTCACAAGCACGATGGGCGCTTTGCCGGACATTAACCTCGGCGTGCACGCCCAACACGACGGGAATTTCTGGGAGGTGGGCCCCTCGCTCACTGGCAGCCTGCCCGTGTTTAACAGGCAGCAAGGCAACGTGATCTCGCGTCGCGCAGAGCTTGACTCGATGCGTGAGCAATACATCGGGACGGCCATTAACATTCGTGCGGCCGTACGAGCCGCGAGGGCTCGGGCGATCACCGCGCAAGAGCGTGCACGGATGTATCGCGAGACGTTGATGCCTCTTCGAGAGCGCGTGGTGCAGCAGACGGTCTTGCAATATAACGCAATGGCTGTAGGCGTGTTTCAGGTGCTTCAAGCCCGACGCGAGCAAATTGACGCAGGACGCGCGTACATCGCGACGCTGCACGAGTACTGGCGCACCCGCGCAGCACTTGAGCAACTGCTTGCAGGCAGGCTCGCCGGCACTATTGCAACGGCCACAGACGCGCGCGCAATGAGCTCGCTGACAAGCAGCTCATCGAGCCCTTCAAATCCCGGACACTAAGGAAACTATCCAATGGATCGTCGAGAGTTTATGCAACGTGGGGGGATTGTCGCCGGCAGCGCGCTGCTGTTGAAGTCCACAGACGCCCTCGCGCAAAACCACGCAGAAGGTCATGCACAGGGGCAATCGCTGGGTGCGGCCGACGCACACCCCGCCGCAGCGATCCCGACGCCACCGAGAGTACCGAGCACTCCGCCGCGAAGGGGACGACAGCCGGTGGTCGCCCCAGGCGGACAGCTCGCGGTGGTCACGCCCAACGG
>JANNCG010000726.1:0-4462 GCA_031386385.1 Myxococcales bacterium | reverse complement strand
AGTTCAAGCGCTTTCAGGCCCTGTTGTAGCTGTCCCGCCGATCACGAACGTGACTCAGACTTCGACAACGAGCAGCAATACGGCAGCGAATTCACCAAACGTCACTCATGTTGAGCGTGCCCCAGCATGGCGATCCATTGCTCGCACGGGGGCGTACGATTTAGCCTATGACTCGCTAGGGAGCAGTACCGTGGCGCGCGAGGCGACACGGACTCAGAGCGCTGAGGGGCTTTGGGCGCTGTCAGAGGTCGCGCGGTTGTCGGGGCATCCATCAGAAGCGGTTGCACCTTTGCAGAGATTGCTTGAGACGCATAGCGCGGACTCGCAAGCGCCGGTCGCTGCGTTTACGCTTGGGCGTGTGCAGTTGAATTCGTTGCATAATCCGGCGGCGGCGGCGGTGGCATTTGAGAGGGCGATATCGCTTGGCGTTCCGAGCGCTTTAGAACAAAATGCGTATGTGTTGTTGGTTCAAGCCCGAGCGGGCGCCGGAGATAGAGTCGGTGCGCAGGATGCTGCCCGGCGGTATCGAGAGCGGTTTCCGACTGGTGAGCAGCTGAGTGCTGTCCAACGCGCGCTGGAGCGCTTGCGGTGAAAATGCCCCGGAAGCGAACCCTCGCTTCCTTCACAATTGCTGGAATATTACTAACCAATCACGCGCTCGCGCAGGTCGTGCCTGTGCCGACTACGCCCGTGACGCCCGTGCAATCCAGCAACGCTGTACCCGTTGCGAGTGGGGCAATGCAGCGAGCAAGCGTCGCGTTGGTGTTGCCGATCTGTCCTACAAACACTGGAGTGGGGCCCGTAGACGGTGAGCAAGTTGCTCGTATTTTGCGTGCGGAGCTTTCAGGGGATGGCGTGACGGATGTGTCTGTGATTCGCGCGGCAGACAGTGAACTCGGCTTGGCCCGAGTGACTTTTGTCGCTGAACAGTGTGTGCTGGATGCCTCTTCGTTGACCGTGCAAGTGGACGATGCTGTGACACGAAAGCATGTTGAGCGCACCGTTGATCTGAGTGATGTGAGCGGTGCGATACGCACTCGTACGCTCGCGCTCGCGGTGGCAGAGTTGCTTCGTGCCAGTTGGGCAGAGCTTGAGCTGCCGGAGGTGCCTGAATCTGCGGTCCTGGTCCCCGAGACGCTGCGAGCGGCCATGCGGACACGGTTGGCCGAGCCCCGCGAACGAGCGATTGGATCTGCAAATTATCAAGCCAATGTGGGTACTTCTCTTGTAGCGATCGTCGCCCCACCTGCGCTGCGTGTGCCGAACGAGACCGCCGTTTGGTGGCTTGGTGTGGCGCTCATGGGCGTAAACGAACGTCCGGGTCGAGGCGGAGTTCGACTCTCGTTAGATCGCGTGAGTCTGCAAACTCGAACATGGAGCTGGTGGATCCGTGGGGAGCTTGGGACCGATGTTGGCGTCGTCGATGATCGCTTGGGGACATTGCTCACGGGCACAGCGACAGTTGGAATCTCAGGTGGCCTTAGCAGCAATCCCCGCTCAGCGGTCAGCGTGCTTTTGGGGATTCGCTCAGCGGGTGGACTCTCTTGGGGTCAGGGTATTTTCACACAAATAAACGTTGTGTCCACTCGTGGACTTGGCCCTTATGTCGCGCTCGGTGCGATGGGTGCCGTACGAGCTCGCATTGCACAGCGCGTCACAGCGCTCGTTGAGCTCGACGCGCATGCGGTCTTGGCGACCACCGAGTTAACTGCGGGGATCCGCGACAACGCTGACGCCGTCATTCGCGATGAACGTGTATTGACTGGCGGACTTGGAGTTGGCTTTGGCGCGAGCTTCGGGCTCGCATGGCAGCTGTGATGGCAGTTATAATTTTTAAACTATAACGTCTTGGCTGCTTCGCGAACGACGGCTTCGACTTCAGCCCGAATCTCGTCGCGACGCTCTGGCGAGTCTGCCTCGAATCGAAGCACGAGCACAGGCCCGGTGTTGGATGCGCGGACCAGTCCCCAGCCGTCACCGAAAGAGATGCGCGCTCCGTCCACAGCCACCACCGAGTGAGTCTTGTGAAAGTGGTTGAGGACTTGCTCAACGACCGCAAACTTCACGCCATCTGCACAGGGGACTCGAAGCTCTGGGGTCGCAAATGTCTCGGGCACATCTGCGAGCAACTCTTCGAGCCCTTGGCCCGTCTCGCCCATCAATTCAATGAGTCGAAATGCAGCATAAAGTGCGTCGTCGTAGCCATAGTATCGATCGGCGAAGAACATATGACCGGACATCTCACCGGCCAACAACGCGTGCTCTTCTTTCATCTTTGTCTTGATAAGAGAGTGCCCCGTTTTCCAGAGAATGGGTCGGCCGCCGTGCTCAGCAATGTCGTCGTAGAGGGTCTGAGAGCACTTCACCTCGCCTAAAATTGCCGCGCCGGGGCGACGGCGCAAGATGGCGCGCGAAAACGCGATGAGCAACTTGTCTCCCCAGACGATTGTTCCGTTGGCGTCGACGCAACCGATACGATCTGCGTCACCGTCAAACGCGAACCCGACCTGCGCGTGTGTGCGGTGAACCGCTTCAATCAGATCCACAAGATTCTCAGGTACGGTTGGGTCCGGATGATGGTTCGGAAACTTTCCGTCCATTTCACAGTGCAACGCTACTGGGTCAACGCCGAGGGCTCTAAAACACGCCAGCGCCAGAGGTCCTCCGGCGCCGTTGCCAGCGTCGAGAACAAACTTAATGTCCTTGCGCGAGAACCGAATGTTGCCCTTCATAAACGCGATGTACGCGTCCGAAACGACGGTCTCGCCCACATTACCGCCGCTGCTGAGCTTGTATCGATCTTCTGCAACGCGCTTGCCCAACGCGCGCAGGTCTTCACCAAAAAAGCTCTTTTTTTGCAGCAAAATCTTCATCCCGTTGTCTTCAGCGGGGTTGTGGCTTCCGGTCACCATGATGCCGCCATCAGCGTTGAGGTGATGGACCGCGAAGTACAACAAAGGTGTGGGACCCACCTCAATCTTGATCACGTTGCGACCCGTCTGCTCAAGCCCTCGCACCAATGCGTCTCGAATACGTTTCGAGGACACACGGCAGTCTCGGCCAACAACGATCGTTCGAAGACCCTGCTCTGCGTAGACAGTGCCCATGGCACGTCCGATGGCGAGCGCTACGTCATCGGGTAAGTCGACATCAGCGACCCCACGGATGTCGTATTCACGAAAAATGTGCGGATTGATATTCATGCTCGGGCTGGGTGTACCACCGTTTGCCCGGGCGGGTGAATGGGGTTCGATAGTCGCGCACAGGCCTGGGCTTTTCGCGTACTCTCCAGCGCACTTTCGATGATTGAGCAGAGCGAAAATGGGCTGACGGTTGAGATGGCGCCCCGGCGGCTGAGCCAGATGACTGCCGTGCTTTTTCTCATGGGTGGCTTGTTGAGCACCATTGCCTCAACGATCATCTTCGTGAAAACACACTCTGGTATTTCGACGATTGTCTTTAGCCTCTTGGCGATAGGTTTGGGGGCGTTGGTCATGAGCAACACGCAAGGCGTCTACGTTGTGTTTGACCGCAAGGCTGACAAAGTTCGTGGTCAGCTTCGTCCCATGGTGGGGGCCAAGAGCGAGTTTGAGCAGCCACTCTCAAAGGCGAAAGAGATGCAGCTCGTAGGGACGATCAACTATGCGTCGGTCTATCTCGATTTTGAAACGGGCGGGAGCGAAGACTCCGTGTTGTGTGGACAATTTGTGCGAAACCCTGAGCAAAAACAGCAGCTTCGTGTGCTGCTCAAGGCGATTCAAACGCTGGTCCCCAATGTGAAGTTTATCCCCCGCAACGATCTAGAAAAATGGTGGCTTCGCGACTAGAGGCTGCTTGCCGTTGGGCAATTGTGGTAGTTAGGGGCTCATGAATCATTCGATTTCATCCCTCTGAGCACGCGTGTCGCTCGAGGTCATCGGGCTACACCGTGCGCTAGCGTTGTTCTAAGCGTTGCAACTATTGCGGAGCCTTTTGAAGAGTGTTCAGCACAGCGTTTAGGCCAACGCTTTTGCTCACCTTCACAACTGAAAGCTCCTCAAAGCCATGTCTTCTAACGTCTCAAGTACCCTCGAAGTGTCTCTCTCCAACGTCGCTTCTGTCGCCGCAGCACATGCTGTTGACGTCGATGTGAGCGCAAGATTTCCAGTAGAAACAATCAACGCGTTGCGAGAGCAAAACCTGTTTGGTCTTCTCTCGTCCAAAGATGTTGGCGGGTTGGGAGCGGGTTTTCGCGAGGCTAGTCAAGTGGTCCAGCGCATCGCGCAAGAGTGTGGCTCAAGCGCGATGGTGGTGTGTATGCACTACTGTGGTGTCGCGGTGCTTGAGAAGCATGGCTCTGAGCAAGTGCGTCGCGACGTAACGAGTGGAAAGCATCTCTCCACTTTGGCCTTCTCTGAGACCGGCTCGCGGAGTCATTTTTGGGCACCCCTCTCAACGGCTACTGCGAATGGCTCAAGCGTCA
>JANNCG010000707.1:0-3290 GCA_031386385.1 Myxococcales bacterium | reverse complement strand
GTTTGTCAGCTCGTTTGTGCCAACAAGCATGACTTGTGGAGGAAGCAGCCCCACTGATCCGCCGGCGGTGAATGTTCCCATCTGCGTGCGAGTTCTGTTCAAGCGCACGAACCCCAAGCTCCGCTCGTTCGCTCGTGTCTCGATATCACGCGGTTCAACCACCCCGGTGAACGAGATGATCTCAAGGCTCACCGCGCGTTCGATCGGAGTGTCGGTATCGATAAACAACTGGATCTGCGTTGCGGGTGTTCGACAACTTACAACCAATAGCAAAAGCAGAGATATCAGTCGGGTGAATCGCCGCGGAAACAAAGCAGGATTTCGCATTCTCGAAGATCGCTAACCTACGGTGATCTAAGCACTTCAAGCAAGATGTTTCGGGGTCGTGACAAGACTGTGAGGTGCACAATGTGGAGGAAGCTATTCTTTTGCGCACACAACGTGACGTGCTTGAAGCGTCGTGTGTGCGCCACTCAAAGCGCTTCGCGGTGTGCTGGTCCACTTCGTAGACGGGTCCAGCGTTGGCGGTGCAGCCGCTGCCCTGGCACCAGACGTGTTGGCATTCATCAACGATCAATGGGCGACAACGCCATGCGTCGCAAGAGATTTCTCCCCGCAGCGCTGCGACCGTACTGCTAATTAGCCAAGAGCCTAAATCGGTGCAAATCTGCTCGCAAACGCATTGACCGAATGGGGTGGCTCGACTCTCGGACTGTGCGGTCGAAGCACGCAACCGTCGCACCAAAGTGCTCCTCAGTAGAGAGCCCGTTCAAAACGAGCGAGGGCATCGCTCCGATCCCACCAGCGCTGCCGTAAAACAAACTCACTGTCCCAGCGCCGGTGCGGCCAAGTGCGGTTGCCGTCACCGCTCCCACGACAAGATCGCCGAAGCTATCGCCGTTGATGTCTCCTGGGCATCCCACGGCGGTACCAAATCGGTCGCCCATGGAGACTCCCTCGATTGTGCGCGACGGAGTAGTTGAAATTCCCAGAGAATTTCCATGGTAAATGTTCACGAAGCCGACATTGGCTCTCCCCCCGACGGTCGCTAAATTGCTGCTGATCGCCAGGTCGCTGATCCCGTCGCCGTTCACGTCTCCGAGCCCTGTGACCGATTTGCCAAACTGCGCGCCTGCGACTGTTCCAAGGATGGTGAAGGACCGCGCGGACGACAGCCCTCCGAGGGCGCCATAATAGATTGTGGCCACTCCAGCCGTGTTGCCTCCGCGACTTGCGCTCCAGCTTCCCACGAGCAGATCGTCCACGCCGTCGCTGTTGACATCTCCGGCGCGAGCCACCGCACGGCCTAGCTGATCCATCGCTGAGGCGCCGTCGAGGACCTGTGCAAACGTCGTCCCGATCCCCGACGGCCCGCCGTGATAGATGTAGACCGTGCCGGCCTGAGCGACACCGCCTGGACTTGCCAGGGGCGCGCTGAGCGCGATGTCGTCAAAGCCATCTCGGTTCACGTCCCCGGCGTGCGAGACGGTGTGCCCGAGCTGATCGCCGGAGGCCGCGCCCTGAATGACTCTCGCTGAAATCGCTGAGATTCCCCTCGCACTTCCGTGAAACACCGAGACTTGTCCCGCGCCTGCGCGCCCAACAGCTGACGCTGTCCAGCTTCCGATCACGATGTCGTCATAGCCGTCCAGGTTGACGTCGCCCGCGGTCGAGACCGATCGGCCGAAGCCATCGCCTGCGGTGGCTCCAGACAGCACTTGCGCGGGGTTCGGACCGATCCCCGTGGGGCTTCCGAGGTAGAGATACGACGTGCCAGCGTCGAGTCGGCCGTCAGGGTCCGCGGGATATGCGCCGATGAGCAGGTCGCCAAATCCGTCGCCGTTCACGTCCCCGGCGTTCGCGATCGCGTTGCCAAAAGTGTGACCCGCTTCGAGGCCCTCAAGCACTCGCGCCGCAGGCCGTGAGATTCCCATCGCGCTCCCATGAAAAATAGTCACGATCCCCGCGTCGATTCTCCCTGAGGGCTTGGCGTTAGGGCTTCCAACGAAGAGATCATCGAAGCCATCCCCGTTGACGTCGTTGTGGGCCTGATAGCTTATGTCCACGCCCGAAGGGGCGTTTTCTGCAGCAACGTGAAACAGCCACGTGGGACTGTAGTTTGTGCTTTCTACCGCGCGACGACGGCCTCGGACACGCCAAAACACGACGCTTCTTGCCGGTAAGTCCGCGCTCGGCTGCGCCAGTGTGCCGGTGACTCGAAGCGTCTCAATGAGCATCGAGCACGCGCGATCGCGACACAGGTCAAGCACCGCGCCATCAAATACAGCGGGCAATTTCCAGCGAAATGTCGGTCTCCGCTTGGATACATTGGCGAGGGATTTCGGAGCAATTTGCTGCGGAACCGCGGGTGTCGGCTCTCCTCCATCCAGACGTCCGACGCTCGCGTCGATGTCCAAACCCGGTCCGGTGTCCGCGACGACTCCTCCATCAGGTGTGCCATACTCAACACCGAGTTGCGGCGCTACACACTCGCCAAAATCACCGCACGTTGTGTTTTGCTCGCGGCATCGAATGCTCACTGTGCACATGGGTTCAGCGACGGAGGAGCAGTTGGTCGAGCGATCACCGCACCGCACGGGTAGAAAGACACGCGCAGTCCCTGATCGACCAGGGACAAACGACAGCTGTGCCGTTCGGTCCGTTCGAACCTCTGGAAACGTCTGTGTCGCCACAAACGTTGCGCGAATCCAAACGGTGACGGATGTCTCTCGGTTGAGTGGCGGTAGAATTCCGATCGAGCCGCCGTTGGTGAACGACCCTAGCCCGCTGGGGTCTCGGGTGAGGCGCAATGGCATTCGGGCGGCGGTGCTCGCGCGAGACTCAAGCTCTGAAGGCAGGACCCGGCCGACAAACGAGAATATCTCGAGGTCCACCGCTCGCTCATCGGGTGCATCGGTGTCAAGCACCAGCCGAATGTCTGTCGCGGGCGTGCGGCAGCTAAACCCAACGATCGCCAAGCCCAACGTCCAGATCGTATGTACGAAGAACTCAACGCGTGATTGCACCAACGCCACAGGCCAGCAAACCTGTTGGGTTCTCACGAAATATGCAAGGGATTTCGATCGCTCTCTGCTTCGGTCATCCCGCTCGCGTGGCTTCGTCGAACGATTGTTTTGAACCGCGCGTGAGGGTGTCTCGCCGATGCTATTTACCACTCCCCCCCTAACCGTCATTTCTTATCGATAGTTCATGTCAAAAAGTCGTTTAACTAGGACCGCCCACCAGAGGTAGGGGCCGATTTTTGCGCTGTCTCTGAACGAGGTACACCC
>JANNCG010000666.1:0-9396 GCA_031386385.1 Myxococcales bacterium | reverse complement strand
TTCGCGCAGAGCGCTCAGGAAGCCCATCGTCATTGGCATTCCTCAGGGGTCGTGGGAGGGGCTGTTGGTGGACAGTAAAGTATGAAGCAAAGAGATTCGCTGCTCTTCGGAGGTCAATTGGGTCGTGGCCTCATTTGAACGGAGCGGTGCATCTGCGACGCCGTCTGTGTGAGGGTGGGGACGAAATTGGGCCGCTACCGTCAATTGAAGGAGATCGACCGCACGCTCAAAATACCCTACGAGCGACTCCCAACGACCCCTGAGGAATGCCAATGACGATGGGGTTTCGTGAGCGCTCTGCGCGAAGGCACTTGCGCGGAGCCTTGTGCTCAGCGCAGCGTGCAATGGGATACTTGTGATGAATGCCGAGAGCCTCGTGCTCCGCGTCGCACGCTCTACGCGAAGTCTTGTGCTAAACGCTGTGTGCAGCAATTGCCCACTACGCCCCTCGTTGGTAGCACCCACTGACTGCCACCTACCTCCCCACGCGAAACGGTACCGCGACTCCCTCGATCACGGCGCCACGGGGACGCACGGTGTAGCGCCCTGCGGGGAGCGTGGGTGAAAACACATTCAGCCCCAAGACCACCCTTCGCTCAGCTCCCGGAACCAGCGCGACGGTCTCTGCCGTAGGTACCGGAGGTGGGATCGTGTTGACCCGCTCTCCGCGCTCATTGCGCACCTCAAGCAACAAGATCGCCGTCGTGAGAATTTGCGCAGGAATCACCACGGTCTGCGTGGTGTTGTTGCGCAGCACCACCGTGACGCTCAACGTCGCGACGGATGGCACCCTTGCCGCAGACACCGTGAGCGTAGCCGTCAACCGAGGCCGACTCTGCGCATACGAATCGAGTCCACCAAAAATCCCTGCGAGGGTAAACGCTGTCGCAAGCGCTGCGTTTGCCAGCATCTTTCGCCGTGAGCTCAAAAATATCTTCGCCATTCGCGGTCGTAGTATTGCACTAAAACCTGGTTGTTCAACCGGTTGATTTCAGTCTCGACCCGCTGCATATCCGGCGGAAACACAAAGAGCACTGGCATCATTTCGTCACTTAAAAACCTCAGTCCCCGCGGTAGTGCTGCGGGAGATTGCCACTCGCCTACGGTGGCCATCACATATCCCCACTCACCAAAAGACGGGACCGCTGCGTGATAGGGACGTGTGTGAAAGCCCGCGGCTTCAAGCGTGTGCGCGACGCACCAAAAAGATTGTCGTGCCATCAACGGCGAGGTGCTCTGCACCACAAGGGTCGCTCCAGGCGCAAGTCGCTGCTTGAGCAATGTATAAAACCGCGTGGTGTACAGCTTGCCGAGCGAAAAATGATTCGGGTCCGGAAAGTCTACAATCACCGCGTCGAACATCACGGTCCCCTGGGTGAGCCACACCATGGCGTCGTCGTTGATCACCGTGACCTTGGGATTTGCCAGCGAATTTTCGTTTAATCTGCGCACGGGCTCAAACCCGCGTGCCATTTGCGTCATCGCGGGATCGAGATCCACGAGGGTGATTCGCTCGACGTCACGGTGTCGCAGGATCTCTCGCACGGCCAAGCCATCGCCGCCGCCCAAGACCAACACGTGCCTACGTGAGCGTGCATAGAGCAAGGCAGGGTGCACGAGGGCTTCGTGGTAGCGGTGCTCGTCGGTGCTGGCGAACTGGAGGTTTCCGTCTAAAAAGAGCTGCAGTGAGCCGCGGCCAGAGGTGAGGACGATGCGCTGGTACACGCTCTTGTGCGCGTACACCACCGGATCGGGAAACATCGCGTCCTCTGCCATCGGTGACAACCGGGGAGAGACAAAAAACAGCGTCAAAAGCGCGCCAATCGTGCATATAGCTTTCACACGAAGCCACTTGGGCGGCCCCACCGATGGGCCCAGCCCGTCGATCGCGACGAGCGCTGCGGTGGCTTGCATGATGCCAAACAAGAGTCCCGTGCGCGCGAGTCCAAGCTTCGGAACCGCGAGAAGCGAAAACGCCAAAGAGCCTACAACCGCGCCCGCATAGTCTACCGCGAGTGCCTTGGCTGCCAGCTCTTTGAGCCCAATGTGTCTGCGCAATACACGAAGCAAAAGTGGCATCGCGATGCCCACCAGCGCGCCGGTGGCGAAGACCGTGAAGTACAAAATGGGCCTGAAAAAGGCGCTTCGAGAAAACGAGATGAGTAGAAGCTCGCAGGACGTCCCGCCGATGACGGCAGCGGAGAGACTCGCGTCGATGAAGCCGCGTCCCGGTGGCTCGATGTACTTGGACGCATAGGCCCCCAAGCCCATGGCCGAGAGAAAAGCTCCCACCACCAACGAGAACTGCGTGATCGAGTCGCCCAGGACATAGCTTGCGACTGCGCCGGCCAACAATTGGTACACCAATGCGCAAGTAGCGAGCAAAAATACAGTCGAAAAGATTAGCGCTCGGTACACGCCGAGATCTCAAGGGCGCACGCAGAGCCGATCATTTGCCGCCGAAACCACCAAACGAGCTGCTGCCCGAATAGCCACCACCCGATGATGAGCCGCCCTCGCCATCGCTCATCGCACCGATCGCTCCGACACAAACGATAACGAGAATGATCACGACGCCCCAGCCGAGCTGTCCGAGGATCGAACCACCGTCATTGCTGTTGCCCGAGTAGTACGGGTTGCCTGACGAGGCGGGCAGGGCGTTGTTGGCGAGGTTTACGCCAAACGCTTTTGCAATGGTCTGCGCGTTGACGGGAGTGCAATAGCTCCAGGACACTTCGTCCTTTGATTTTTCACGCGAAAGCACATCACTGCCCGCGATAAAATCTGTGGCCTGTGTGGTCTCACCGACCTCAACTTTCCAATAAAACTCACCGAGGACGTACTCAACACGCGCGTCATTGCGGTTGCGAAGCTGAAAAGTGCGTCCGTGCCACAGCGCTTGGTACTCGTTGCACGTGACCGCCGCGGCGGACAGAGGGTTGACCGAGAGCCAAGCGCCCTCGTCGAGCATCAACCAGCGAAAGCCCGTTGTCGGTGCCCAGAGAAGATACTCTTCCCAGGTAAAACGCTCGCCTTCAACAATGGCCGAGCGAGTGCAAAATCCAATCACAGTTGTTGCAACGCCACCAAAGTTTCCCTGTGCGCCGAGCGGAATCTTGAGCGCCTGCTGCGCCGCACCTTGTCGCGCGAGCACCTGAAGCGTCTGACTATCGCTGATCGTCCCGCAGTGCTTACAAGCTATACGCTCAATCCCGGGCTTGGGAGCGGGGAGCTTTCCACCGCAGTTTGCGCAGCTAATTTCGGTGAGCGCGACTTTTTGCCCCCCTGGTCTCTCGCCTCCGCGTGGCTGCAGCTTGAGCTCACCCAGCGGACAGATCACCCCGACAAAAATCTCAGGCTCTTTGGTCCCGTCGTTGTAGTCAACGGTCGCAAAGGAATCCGTCGGCCCGTGGCAGTCTAAATAAAATCGCTCTGGCGACGGCGCAAAGGGAAGCTCTCCCTCTGCGGTGAGCATCTTGGCTTTTCGTCGCTCAACGACCTTAAACCCGCCATAGCGGCCGAGCACGATGGTGGACTCAATCGCCACGGACTGCGGCGGCGGAACAGCGATCTTCTCAGCGATCTTCTGCGTCAGGTACAGATTGCCTTGGGCTTCGGCGATCCATCCCCATTTTTCATCGAGAAATCGCACATAAAATTCGTCCCACGGGCCGCGCCCATAGTCGAGCTGCACCCGCCCGAGGACCTCAAACGCTCGCCCACGGATCTCTCCTCGATCACCCACCGCGAGTGAGCTTGGTGTGTTCGCGAGGTCTGCGGCTTTGCCGAGATTTTTCAACTCGCGATCGGTGCGGACCACCACGGTGCGGCAGAACTTGCACACCTGCGACATGCTTGAGCCGACGCCGAAGCTCATCGGCGCGCCACAGTTTGGACATTGACCTTGGGCGACTGCCATCTTCTACCTTATGAACCGCGAATGGTGGCTGCGATGACTGCTGCGATTCCTAGGGCGAATCCAGCAAAAAGCACTGCTGTTGCGGCATTGCGCTCTTTCGAAATCATTTGTGTAAACGCCGTCGGCGAGCTGCGAGTAATAATCGCAATGGCTCCAGCGTAGATGACGATCCCAATCGACGCCCAAGCAGCGGCGCGACCAGCACGAACAAAAATCTCAGAAAACATAGGGTGCTAACGCCAGCGAAGACTACCATACCGGACCGCTTTCAAATCCCAAGAATTCTTCATCCCCGAGAAAGAACCTTTTCATGGCCCGAGTTCCCAATTCGTATTGCTCGTTTTGCGGTACGGCTTTTTCACAGACGGCTAGCTACCCTCGTACGTGCGAAAACGCCGCGTGTGGCGTACAAACGTGGGCAAATCCCATCCCAGTGTCAGTGGTTTTGCTCCCCGTTCGCTTAGAAGATCGAGTGGGATTAATGGTTGTCCGGCGCGCCATTGAGCCACGCAAGGGCCTGCTCGCGCTGCTCGGTGGCTTTCTCGAAGAGCACGAGACCTGGCAGCACGGCGGCGCCCGCGAGATTCGCGAAGAGAGTGGAATCACCATCGACCCCCAAGGCCTGCGCCCATTTTGGTTTATCTCAACGGACCCCCGCCCCAACCGCGTCTTGTTGTTCAGTGTCGCAGATGTGGTCGACGCCGCGAGCCTTCCACCCTTTAAGAGCTCAACCGAGACAAGCGAGGCCGGTGTCATCTTTGGCACCGAGGGGCTTGAGTCCGTGTTTGCTTTTCCCCTGCATATTGAGGCGGCAAAGCGATTTTTTCTCGATCGCGGCTACAACGGTCCGCACGAGTATCGCCAGCTCGGATAAGCTTTAACGTTATACGCTGGCTAGCGAAGAAGCTGCGCCCACTCGGCAAGCGCCCCGTGGATCATGCGCGGCGCGGTGCGAAGCTCACTCAGGGTGCGTGAGCCTGTGAGCAACATGACGGCTCGAAGCTCGCGCTCGACGTCATCAAAAAACTGATCCACTCCTGCGCGTCCGCCTTGTTTGAGCGCTTGCAGTGAAGGGCGTGCGATTCCGGCGGCAGATGCGCCCAGTGCGACCGCGTGCGCGACATCTGTCCCCGTCTTTACGCCACCGGTGGCGATCACGCCTTCGAACTTTTGATGCACACACGCCATCACACTCGCCGCCGTCGGAACGCCCCAGTCCCACAACGCTTCTCCCAAACGCTTCTTACCCTCTGCCGCGCGCAGGGTCTCAACGCCCACCCACGAAGTCCCTCCCGCTCCAGACACATCCACATGGGTCACGCCCGCGCGTCGCAGCTTCTCCGCCGCACGATGTGAGAGCCCATTGCCGGTCTCTTTTGCCACCACTGCAAGCCCCAGCTCTTGCGTAAGCTTCTGAAACAGCGCAATTCCACCGCGAAAATCACGGTCGCCTTCGGGCTGCACAAGCTCCATGGCCGGATTTAAATGCACACACAGAGCGTCGGCTTTCACTGCATCCGTTAGCGCACGCAGCTGCTCTAAGCTCATCTCGCGGGCTTGAACCATCCCTACGTTGCCCAGTACCAACGTAGTGGGAGCATGCTCACGAACCGTGTACGTGTACGCCAGCGACGTGTTGCGGTGCATCGCCCGCTGCGAGCCCAAGCCAAACCCATAACCCCGCGCTTCGGCCACGGCGGCCAGTGTGTTATTAATCTCTGCAGCCTCGTCGGTCCCACCCGTCATCGCGGCGATGATAATTGGCGCGCGCAGCTTTTTGCCTAACAGAGTGACCGTCGTGTCGAGCTCATCAAGCGACAACTCAGGCAGCGCATCATGCACAAGTCGCACGCACTCAAACAGCGTTGTCACCGAGCGAAAACCCACCGGACCGGTCGCGCACAAATCAATATGGTCGCGCTTGCGTTGAGAGATGTCAGCCATAGATGCAGGTGTATAGCGCGTAAAAATTCAGTGTCACGCTTTTTACAGCGCTGGTTTTGCGACCGTTCATTACGTTGCTGACGGGTGACGATGTTTGTGATTGATAGACAATCGTCAACGGTGAACACCACTCCATTCGAAACGCTCAAAGCACAGGTCGACCAACGACTTGGTGAGATCTTCAATCACTCTGAAAAACAAGCCACCGAACGCGCAGCCGAGTCGCTCTCGATGGTCACTCATGCCCGTGAGCTCACCATGCGTGGAGGCAAGCGTTTGCGCCCCGCGCTGCTCTTGGCCGCGGTTGAGTCCGTCACTGACGCGAGTCCGTTAAGTGCAGCGGTGATCGATGTTTCTTGCTCCATTGAACTGCTGCAGACATACCTTCTGATTCACGACGATTGGATGGACGGGGATGAAGTTCGGCGTGGAGGTCCCACGGTGCATGTGTCGCTCGGCAAGCAGTACGGCAACGCACACTTGGGGGCATCCATCGCGATTTTGGCGGGCGATTTTACCTGTGCGTTGGCGCAGGATTTAATTGCTTCGAAGCATGTTCCGAGTGAGCGGCTGTTTAGCGTGCTGAGAGCGTTTATCGAGATGCAGCGCGAAGTGGTCCTTGGGCAGACCTTGGATTGTCTTAACTCAACAGACCTCGAAGCGATTCACGATTTAAAAACTGGAAGCTATACCGTCCGCGGCCCCATCGCGTTGGGTCACCGGCTCGCGGGTGGCAGTGATCCACAGTGGGCCGCACTGTTGGCATTTGCAAACCCGTTGGGCGTGGCCTTTCAGTTGCGTGACGATTTGATCGGCGCTTTCGGAGATGAGAAAGAGACCGGCAAGAGCGCCGCAAGCGATCTTCGCCAGGCTAAAATGAGCGCGCCCGTCCGATGGGCACTTGAGCATCTGAGCGAGGCAGATCAGACCGAGCTGCGCGCGGTACTTGGAACGAGCGATGTTGGGGTTGCACAAGGGCTGCTCAATAAAGCCGGCGCGCGTGAGGGCGTTGAAGCGCGGATCAATGTGTTGAAAGCGCAATGTCTCAGTGCGTTGGATACATCGATCTTGCGCAGCGAGGGACGCGTGATGATGGCCGGGCTCGCGGGCCTGTTGTGCGATCGGCGAAAGTGATCAGATCGAGCAGATAGAGCGGCGGACTGGGGCGATATTTTCGCTGAATTTGCAGCGAATATAGGTTATTTTTGGAGGGTGTGAGAAATCGCGTTAACAAGTGGCTGCATTTATCCTCGAATCGTCGAGCAACAGTGCTGTGGTCCAAGACATTTAGCCAAAATTGCAGCAAATGATGATCGCTGCACTGGCATGCTCGCAGCACGCAATTCTCGCAATACTCGTCACCCCGAACTGTGGCTCACTCGCGAAAAACGTCCGCTGCTTTTGTCGCGGTGACCGCGCGTGTGAGCCAGGACTGCAGCTTCGTTGTGTCTTCGCACGTGTCGATTCGTCTCGAAGCGGTCTTGCTCGGAACGAGCCCACGCGTTTTCAGCACAGCACTAAGCGCAGTGCGCAGGCCGTCGGTTTTGCCTTTGGCTTCACCTTCGGCTATCCCTTTGGCTATAGCCTCATCAATATACACTTCTAACACATTGGGACGTCTCACGGTTTTCGCGGTCTTCATGGCGACAAGCACCCTTTCTGCAACTCGTGGCTGTAAGAAGCTAATTATTGCGCGAACAGCGTCGTCGTGCAATGCGGTCTCGTTGGTGTCGTCGTCAGCCGAATGGCTCGCATGCAAAATCTTTAACACAGCGCGAACGGCAACAGACTCTGCCTGCTTATTCGTACGTTGATGCATGGACCACGCGGCGAACAAACTGGCGAGCGGATCAGGCGAATCCAAGAGTCGATCTACGATGGGTTCATCAAGCAGGATCACAATGGGGGCGTAGGAGAGGGTTGTTCCAAGCGGTCCGGTCGCGGTGGACAAGCCTCGAATCCAAGCAGCGACGCCCTTAGAGTGCGTGACGATGATGAGATCGCCTTTGCACTTTCTCTGATGATTGAGCATCGCGATGAGCACGGCCCAGCTCGTAGCTTTCGCGTGGTCGATCTTTCGCTGCACCTCAAGCGCGACCCAGTAGCCGTGCTTGCCTTCGGCAAACAGTATGTCTGGATTATATTGTGACGGTTTTATGCTGCGCACGGTGCTGTCCGCGAGCTTGGGCAACTGTAGGTGACAGTCGGGCCGCGCGACGGACAGCAAGCACTCAAGCTGCGTCGGATGCGCTCCGATAAACTTCACGAGTTCTTCGTGTGGTGTCCCTGGCATTGTTGGTTGACCTTCGGTGCGAAGGGTTTGCAACGGTGATGCCGAAGAGAGCGTGGGTGAGCGAATCGGTACGATTGCGCGAAAATTGCGGGATATTGTGTCAATGGAGTGCTTGTGGCGATGGCGGGCACCTGGCGGCCTCAGCGCAAACCACCATGGCGCGCCATGGCGGCCACCATGGTGGTGGTCGCCGGCAGCCCAGTGTTGCGTACCCCTGACGAACTCCTACCGATGTGCCCGAGCAGTTCGCCCCGGAGCGGTTTGCAGCGCCCGAACCGCTTGCTGGAGCTGCTCGATTTGTCGCTGCTGGGACTGCACCGTCGCGAGCAACATGCTGGTGTAGCCGTACATATCCACTACGCTCACGTCTGGATCACGCGCGTAGGGATGTGTCGTTGGATCTTCGAGGATAAACCCAAGTCGACGCGGTCCGCGAAGGGCTGGATCGGTGTACTCATACGTCGCCAATCGCGTGCCCAATGCAGCGCGTGCGATGGACTCGGTCTCACTTGTGTTGAGATACACAATGTCACGCTTTGCACGGCGGGTTGAAACAGGACAGTTGTTGGGGGCGGCAACCCAGACTCCACCGGTACAAACCCGTCCGCCCATGATTCCGTACGTCTCACAGTCGTAGCCACAACGCATCGCTTCGGGATTGCAGGCAGTGCCGAGGTTTGGCTGGACAACGGGGCAATTGGGGGTGTCATTGGGGCCATTGCAGCGCCATTGGATGGGTCCGCCGCAGCCGCCAACCGGAAAGCTTCGGCAGTTTGTGCACGTGCACACCAACCCACTGTATGCGCAAACAGCGTTCATCGTGGTGCATGCCATTCCCGCGGCCATATCACGGCTCGCGGGGCACATTGCGGGCGGAGTGATAGCCATGCATCGCGGGAGGGTGAGCTGCCAGCGTCCCATCTCACACGTGGCCGTGGCTCGGCAGCTCTCGCGGGGATCGTCTCCATACTGACACACAAGCCCCTCTCTTGCGCACGCAGTGCCGTTTTCGGGGGTGTTCACGCCGCAGGGACTCGGTCCCACGCTCGGGACATCCGTTCCATTGGGCACATCCCTCACCGCCGTGGGGACATCTGGCGCGTTAGGGATGTCCAACCCATTGGGCACATCCACTTGCAAATCCGGAATATCACTCCCATTGGGCACATCGTTCACAACTCCACCCTCGGTGCGTCCGCTGTCACGCACGGTGCCGCTGTCGGGATTTTCCGGTGAACCG
>JANNCG010000657.1:0-6263 GCA_031386385.1 Myxococcales bacterium | reverse complement strand
CTCGTTCATGTGAATGTTGGGCGGACGGCGAATTTGCGAGCGCAAGATGGCGAGACCTGGAGCGTAACCGAGACGAGCCACTGCCCGTGCGGCGCCCTCTTGTGCTTGATCGTCGGTCAAAAACCGCGCGACCGCTGGGCCAACACTTGGGTCCTCCGCAGCGCCAAGAGCGAGCAACACTTGTGTGCGCATAAAGTCTGCGCGCGGAAGAATCTCAAGCAAGCCAGCTTTGACCCGCGCCGCAGCGCCCGGAATACGAATGAGCTTATCAATCGCTTGCTTCGCCTCCATGTCGTGGTTGGCGTCAAAGGGTGCACCAATGGGCTTGCGCGCGATCTCAAGCAACCCGTCCGCAGAGCGTGGATCGCCGATGTCCGCGAGACCAAAGATCGCCTTCACGCGGATCTCTTGCAGATAGATGTCCGTCGCCGTTGGCGGAACCGAGTTGGCGATCGCAAACAAGCCATCTCCGGCGGACGGATCTTGAAGCTCACCCAGCAATCGAACGGCCATGCGGCGTGTGGTCATGTCCGTTGCGTCACGACCAATGACGGCCAAACCAGGAGCGCCCGAGTTTTGGGCGAGCGTGTTGAGGACGCGCTCACGTTGGTCGGGGTTGGTGTTCAAAAAGCGCAACACGGGCTGAGCCGAACGAGCATCGCCCGTGCGTCCCAGACCAATGGCAGCAAGCGTCCCGACCTCCACGTCAGAGTCCGTCGCGAGACGAGTGAGAATGTCGTAGGTCTCAGGCGTGGCCATTTCTGCGAGCGCTGAGGCCGCGATTCGCTTGCGCGCGGTCTGCTGTTGTGGCGTCCCAGTGGTGTCGGTCGCGAGTAGAATCAATCGCTCGCGGCCCGCAAGACGCGATACCAGCGCGGGGTCAAAAAATGGGCGATTCTCAAGGTCTTTTACGACTTGAAGCTTGCCCTCGCTGAGCATCTTGACGACCTCTGGCCAAGCGCGACCTTCTTGCAAAACCACAAGCGCCCAAGTGACATCCGCGCGATCGAGTCGCTCATCGGTGTCGGGGAGCGCGGCCATCAGCGCGTCACGTGCAGGTGCCGCAGCGGGCAGCCCAATCTCAGCGAGCGCAAGCGCAGCCTGACGACGCTCGTTGCCACGCCGGCGCAGACCATCGATCAACAACGGAACCGACTCGTTGTCATGCAGCGACGCCATCAAGCGACGACACGCCATGCGAATCTCATCCGAGGCCTGATAGCGGTTGTACAGCTCGCGCATTTTGGCTGGCAGCTGGGCACGATCGGTGGTCTCATTCAGAAGTGTTCGGAGAGCAGCGTTGCCTTCGGTCTTCGCGGTCTCTTGCGCGGCTTGCTCTCGCGTGCTCTGGACCGCGAGATATCCTGCGGTCCCGACGGCACCCAAAACTAAGAGAGCGAGGATTTTTCCAACGGGGGACACACGGCGGTTAATCTTGCGAACTTCGTCGTCGTCGTTGCCACCCAAGTAACCACCGCCACCGCCTCCGTCCCCAAATGGGTCCGACGGTCCGCCCGGGACTTGTCCCGACGGTGTTGGAATTGAACTATCAATGGGGTCGTCGGATGGGGGCGACGCAAACGGATCATGCTCAGTCATCGGCTTGTGCCTCTTCAGGGTTTAATAACGTTTTCGCTGTTTCTCCGACAGCCAACTCACCGCAACTGCAGTGAGCCTGACCCGAGCAAACGGCCAAACCGCTCTATTGTGCGGCGCACTGTACAGGTGACAGACTGGGATACACACCGAAAATCTCCCCCGATTCGCCAGAAAATCGACTCAACCCAAGCGGGCCCTTGCCAACCGCTGCTTATCCGCCAGGGCTTTGACGCGCCAGACCTTGCACGTTGACCGCCACGTTGAGGATCGCCCGGACCTGCTCGGGGCTGACCCTCGCGTGGATGGTGACAGAACTGCGCTGTACCCGAAACTCAAGCAGATCCAGCATCCCCTCTGCGACAGGGACATCGGACATCCAGGTCCGCAAGCCAAACATCCCACCGAGCGCGCTGACCGCACCAAGCCCGGGAATGTTCTGGATCATGGCGTGCCAGCGGGTGCGACAATAGACCCACTCTTCGCGCGCAGCGCGGGCTTGCGCGACGTCATCGTACTGCATTTTTGCACTCAAATCGAGCGCGCCATCAACCCCCACGACCGACGAGATAGTGAGCTCAGCGCGGCTCGGCAGCGGAAAAGGCCCGTGCATCGTAGGCACTTCCACAATCACGTTGCGAACCCCCTCCGCTTGTCCGAGGAGCAACACCGCGCTCTCGGCGTCGGGCTGCGTCTCAGCTCGCTGTGCCATCGCCGTCAGCAACGCGTCGAGCTGTGATGGCATCGCGATCGCTGCCGTTCCATCGGGAAAAAGCACATAATCACGCACTGCACCGTAGCGATTGAGCTGCACATAGCGCGCACCATTTTGCTCAGTCCAAAGAGTGCTCAACTGTTCTGCGGGGTCCACGTGATCCGAGCCATCTTCAACGGCCCCAGCGTCTTCGTCCGCGGGATTTGCTCGGGGCGCAGCCCCACCGTCACGGGACTCGCTTTCTAACGGAGTGGTTAACTCTGCGTCGGATTGAGTCCCGCCGTCGCCGTGGTGCAAGCGGTCTCGTGACGGGCGTTGACGGGCGGGCTGCGGATGATCAGCCAGAAGCATGGCTTGAATCGCACGCGAGAGCACTCGCTCACTTCCAGGCGCTGGCTTGGCGAGGACAAACCAATCGGGCGCTTCACCGGTGGCGCCAAACGGATTGGCCGCAGCGAGGACAAGCTGATCAAGGTCATCGACGACGTTAAGAGTTGTGCCACCGAGCATCTCGCGCCAATCGCGAATCCCTGCAAATAACCTACGAACCATCCGGGCATGAGGCGTCACTCGCACCCGATCGGTGCGCACCGCGAGCGTGATCAACGCGCCCTGCGGGATCATCGGGGCAAGCGGACCCACGGTGTTTGCGAAGCTCGGAACACTGGGTCGCAACGACAGCGCTTGAGGGCTCACGATTCGGGGCGGTCTCACGGGAGTGAGCGACGGCGGGCGAAGCCGAAGGTCTGGAACCACATCCGGGACCTCTATGCGAGCGTGTCGAGGCTGGTGCCGAGGCCTCTCGGGCGGCGGGTTTGCCGGCGGATTTACAGAAGCAACGGGTGTCGGAGTGGGAGGCGTGGGAGGTGTGGGAGGGGCTTGCTGCGGCGCGCGTGCAGCTTGGATGCGCTCAAATCCCACCTCAACGGTCCGTGTCCGGATGGGCTCTTCAGTGCGCGAAAAAAATGGAAACCGCAGCGCCCCCGCGATCGGAAGCGAGTGCACCACCACCGAGAAAATGACGGCGGCGGCGAGACGCTTTCGTGAGCGATTTTTCGGTGGTAGGGCTTGAGTCACTGAATCTGGCATAGCGATGACCGGTGTGCTGTCTCGGTCCGAAGCACTGTGTCTCTGCACACCCAACCGGTGTGGGTCGGGAGCCGCGGGAGCACTGTAGCAATCGATGTCTCGTCTGTCGCTCACTGGATGATTGTTTCTCTCTCTTCATACGGTGAAAGGCTCCAAAACCTTCACGCACGATGGCTCACGATAAAGATCTCACGCCTGCCCTGGTCCAATATTCGCAGTGAGTTGCGTCAGACAATGAGCCGCTACAATTGCGCTACCCGAATAAACCAACAGAGAACTTGCAAAACGACTCGAAGAAATGAAAGTACCCTGTTGCCTCCAGAAAAACTCTCAATGCGTTCGCCCCTGACAAACGCTTTGCTCGCTCTTCGAAGCGCCCGCCCCAGTTTAGACGTTGGCCCATCACACGTCCTGCGTCGCGCCAAGCTCGTCCTCGCGCTCGCTTCGACCATCGCCCTGAGCGCTTGCTCAAAGGTAGACCAGTGGTGGGCCGCAGTGCACAGCTCAGACTCAACCGACGCTTCTTTGATCGAAGAGCCCAACGTTGACGACACAGACGCGAGCACGCACCCCGCAGCTCACCCGCCACGCTCACACGACGGTGGACATCACCGCAACCACGCTGACGGCGGAGTGGCCGCTCAAGACGCGCCTTCAAGCGAGTCTAACAGCAGTGATGCGGGCTCGGCGCAAGACGGCGCGGTGGCTTATAATGGGCCGACGATGACGGCGATGTGGGTGTGGGTTCCGGTGTTTGAGCGGATGGAGTGGGATGGGCCGAAGGTTGGATATTTGCGTGCAGGCGCGCAGGTCCCGCTGGTGTCCGCGCAATCCACGGGCAACGGCAGTGGCTGCCCGCGTGGATGGTACGCCGTCGAGGGCGGTGGATACATGTGCCTCAACCGCATGACCACGCTTGATCCGCATGACTTAGAAGGACGACGTCCCGCGCAGCCAGATCTGTCTCAGCCCTATCCCTACACATACATGACTTCGTATCGCGCTGCCACAATGTACCGGTGGCTTCCGTCTGCGGCGGACATGCGTGAGGTTGAGCCCGAGCGCTTTGGAATCGTCCGAGACGCGGGCGCTTCGATGGGTGTTGCGAGCGCCCCGTCAGGCACTGGAGCCCTGCTCTCTACGGGGATAAATACAGGGATTAACGCGATCAACACCATGGACGGCGGTCGCTCGAACGGCTCTACGGCCCCAATCGTCGCGAACCGCGCACAAGCCGAAGACGCTGGGGTTCGCATCGAGGATCTGCAGGGCGAGCAAGGCTCACCCATGCTCCGCCGCATGCTCGCAGGAATGTACATCTCAGTGGACCGCGAGATGGCGAGCGCGGGCCGAAGATTTTGGCGCACGCAAAACGGCGGCTTCGTCGAGCGCGGGGTCGTCTCGCTCTTGCGCAACCCACCGAACTTTCAAGGCGTCACGCTGGACGAGGCGCACTCGCTTCCGATGGCGTTTATGGTCGCATTTGAGGGATACACGTTTGATCTGTCCCCCGACGGCCGCCGAGTTGTTCGGCGCGAACAAGCTCCTCGGTTAACGTCGTACCACCTCACAAGTGACCCGCCCGTGACCGTGGGACACGACAACTACCTGAAGACTTCCGGTGGATTTTACCTACGCGAACGCAACATTCGTCAAGTCCACATCACCCCGCCTCCGGCCGAAGTGACCGCGGACGAGAAGTGGGTCGAGGTCAACCTTGACCGACAAATGCTCATCGCATACGTGGGGCCTCGCCCAGTGTACGTCACGCTGATTTCAAGCGGTCGCCGCAACCGTGACAACGAAGAGCGCAACTACGAGACAGTCCAAGGCGGCTTTCGTATTCAAAGCAAGCACATCGCGACGACCATGGATGGTAACAGCGCAGGAGACGGTCCGTACTCGATTGAGGATGTTCCGTGGGTGATGTACTTTGAGAACAGCTTCGCGCTGCACGGAGCGTTTTGGCACAACACCTTTGGCTATATGCGCTCACACGGTTGTGTCAACATGGCGCCCGCCGATGCTCGCTGGGTGTTTCAGTGGTCTGAGCCGCAGCTCCCTGCGGGGTGGCATGGCGTGAACTCGAACGATCGCACCCGTCCAGGCACACGAGTGTACGTGCACTACGAGCGACAGCCGCTCGGCGAACGTGGCGGTCCCCGCGTGGTACCTCAGCACTAAGCATTTTGCGCCGTTGGGGCGGCGCTATTTTTTCTCGAAGGTGACGGTCTCAGACTGCTGCGCCGAGTCTCTCAGCCGCGTGAACTCACCGGTTCGAATCACTGCCGTTTGCAGCAACGCCGTTGGGTAAGCGTCGAGCATAAACCGCAGGTCCTGCTCGATCCCTCGCGCGGTCTCATAGCGAAGTCGCGGATCTAGCCGAAGACACTTATGCACGATCAACGCGATCCCCTTGTCCACTGACGGTACAATGGACTCAAGCGTCGGAGGAGTCTCCGTCGCGATCCGGCCGAACAACTTGACCGTCGAGGCGTCCTCAAACGGTGGCCTTCCCGCGATGAGCTCAAAGAGCACCACTCCGACGGACCACACATCGGATGCGAAATCTCCATGTGATTCGACGCGAACCCGCTCTGGGGACATGTATACGGGCGTCCCCGAGATGATCATTTCACTCGTTCGGTGCGTAGAGTCACGCGCAACTGGAAGCAGTGACCGCGCGAGGCCAAAATCTACGACCTTTGGCAACACCTTGCCGTCAGCGCCGGTGACCAAAAAGACGTTGGCGGGCTTAAAATCACGGTGAACAATCCCTTCATCGTGTGCGTGGGCGAGCGCTGCGACGGCCGGGAGCATCAGCATTGCGACCTCTGGCGCGGTAAAACATCGCCCCTCGCTG
>JANNCG010000646.1:0-2277 GCA_031386385.1 Myxococcales bacterium | reverse complement strand
CGCGGGGATCGTCAGCGAGAGCAACGTCAACGCGGCGCTTGCACATAGGCTGGTGGCTTTGAATTTTGCGCGAGTACGGCAGGTCACTGAGAGGCAGCGCAGAGTCTAACACGTCTTGCTTGTGAGCGGGGTCAGAGCCGTGTGGCCGTCGAAGAGATTATCCTCTCGGCGTTCCCACCGCGAGAGCGTCGCAGATCGGAGTGAGAGCAGCGCCAGTGAGCAGCGTAAGGGAGGCTGCGTTGAGTGTTGAGTTAGCGCCAACGGTGGCAACTCCGCCCGCGTCTGCGTCATCACAGTGGCCGTTGTGGTTGCGATCAATCACAAACGCAACGCGCTCGTTGGGAAGCACTCGGCCTGGCATTATCCAGCGAAAACGGATGTCGTTGCCGTCGAGCACGCCTGCGGCCGCCAGAGCGGCGAGGGGGCGCTCGGGCGACACAATTCCAGCGATGACCCTGTCTGTCCCTGACAGGGTTCGACCGTCGGCAATGGTCAGCGTTGCCACACGGTCTTCGAGCGCCGCGAGCGTTGCGGTGACTCCGACTGCAGTCGGCACTGCGTTAAGCCCATAGCCAACGTCTTCGTCTCCCAGCGTCGCGTATCGTTGGCTGAAGGTCGCGCGCGCTACGGTGCTCGGTGTCTCGGTTGTGCTGTTGGGCTGAAACACGACCGCTGCGACCTGCGGATAGCTGCCCGCGTTCATGGGGACACAGACACATGCTTCAAACGCTCCCGCGCGCACAACACTTGCAGCGGTGACCACTCCATGCGGAACATCCAATCCGTCTCCGCTCGACAACAGGTAGCGAATCGCAAAGCGCACATGAGCGCCGTCCAGCGCGTTAAGGTTCTCTGCGTGGCCACGGACAAACATGGCGGTCGCTGCGCCACAGGAGGCCCGTACCTCTGCACACGACGGGGTCTCAGCGAAGGCCACACTGGCTCCTGGCTGCGTCACCGGATCCGGAATCCCGAGCCCCGAAGCGGCACACCCTTGAAGGATGACCAGCGATGCGAGGGTTGCAAACATCAGTGAGCTTCGACCGAGAGTTGTTGAGTGCTTCATACAAGAAAGATAGATCCAACTGATTGTTTAGTGAATCAGTTTTATCAATGATGTTGAATATGTTTTTTATATATAATTGCGAATTGGTTGAGCCAATCACGAGTCACCAACTCCCTTATTTCACTCTGGTAATTCAAAGGCTTACATTTCGAAACGTACAAGGAGAAATCCGTATGACTCAGCAAAAATCAATCAATCCCGTGCTCTCGCGTCGTGACTCAACGCGTGTACTTCTTGCGTTTGGGGGGGCGCTCTTGCTGCGGTGCAGCGGTGCAATGCGACAGGACGACGCGGGCTCGGACTCAGGCAACGGCGGGGGCGATGCGGGCGGGACTCCAGATGTCGCGAACGCAGTCGATGCGAGCGCGATGGTCGACGGCTCGACGGTTGCGTGGGCGCGTGGCGGCACAGCGGCGATGACTGGCAACTACGCAGATCCTTTTGGCGCGATGGCAGGCGCTTGCTCACTCGCGGTGGCGGTCACTGCGGGTCCCTGCACCGAAGCTGCTGATCAAGTTCGTCAGGATATTAGCGAGGGATACCTCGGGCTCCCGATGCGACTTGCGTTTAAGATTGTGAACCAAGCGTGCGCGCCAATCGCAGGCGCGAAGGTGAAGATTTGGCACACTCAGCTCAACGGAAGCTACTCGGGGGCAACGCCGAACCCACAAATGTGTTTGAAGGATCAAGCGGACAGCGTGAAGCACTATTTTCGGGGTGTGCAAACGAGTGATGCCAACGGGCGTGTTGATTTTAACAGTTGTTTTCCGGGTTGGTATCGAGGGCGAGCGATCCATGTGCATCTTGAGGTGAGCCTCAATGGTCGCAGCTCGGTGACGCAGATTGGGTTTGACCAAGCGCTGATTATGGAGCTGTTTACTACCCATCCCGACTATCAAATGTTTGGCCAACCAGACACACCCAACGCGACTGACATGGTGCTCGGTGGTGCCAATTTGCCGACGTTTATCGCGCAAACATCAAGACTCCCCGATGGCGCGCTGATGGCGGCCAAGCAGATCGCTGTCTCGCTCGGTTAGCTCTCACAGTTCGCGAGTATCCTCGTATCCCCACTTCAAAGTCCCCTTTTCATTGCCGCGAAGGAAAAGGGGATTTAGGGGATAAGGTCAATTGCGCGGGGTCGCGTCAGCGACGACGGAGCGACCGCCGTGAAACGAGTATAGCGAACTCACGCACCCGTTGAACGCGTA
>JANNCG010000624.1:0-4620 GCA_031386385.1 Myxococcales bacterium | reverse complement strand
TCTTCTTCTTCAATCGTTTGCGCGACGAGAGAGCGAAACTCTTCAGCGCTCACAACCCTCAAGATAAGCCGATCTTCGAAGCCATTGGCGCTCGCAGTGACAACATACTCAGTGTTTGGCAGAGTGTTGGGCGGGATCGCTAAGCAGCCCCCCTCGCCAGGGACAGCCTCGCCGTTGCGCTTGGTAATCGCCCAGGTAATCACGGCGCTCGTTGAGTTGATCGCGAGACAACCATCTCCATCCAAAACCTGTGCGCGAAAACAAACCCGCGTGCCCGGGGCGGTACTTCGGCGCCCGTTGTTAATCGCCAAACGTGCGCCCGGTCCCGGAACCGCACAGCGCGCAGCAATTCGCGTCACCCCTGAATCGCGAACCACGGGTGGGGGTGCAACGCCAGAATCACGCTCGGGGCTTGGCGCATCGACGCGTTCGTAGGTCATTGCGCGCGTGAGGCTTGCACGACAGTTACTTGTTCGTAGATGCCAGCTATATTGTGTGCGGTCATGAAGAACAATGCGGCCGCCTTCGATCGACGTCGTGTAGGTCGCTTCTTCGTGTTGGTAGTCATCCGCAGGTGTTGAGCATTGCGACGTCCAACGAGGTGAGCTGCCTCCGCCTCCGGTGCGACGAACGCGTGGATTTTGGCTCCAACAACCATCAGAACGCATGCGAGGGCGGTCTTCAATCACAACGTTGTTGCCGTCCATCGACACCCGAACTGTTCGCCCCGTCGATCCTCGGTGGCTCTCGGGACGCTGTCCACAATCAGATCCCCACTCGGGCACTTCTGCGCTCGTGGAGTCATTGGTTAAGCGGTAATTGCCAGCGATATCTTGCGCGTGTACGGTGTTGGCAGACGCAAACACTATCGCGACACACACCATCGCTGACACCCCAACGTTTGGTGAGCCTTGGTGCACGGTCGATGCGTGGAGATTACGTGGCCAATGATGCGACACTCGTACCGCGCGGACACTAGCAGAAGTGTTGAGAGAATCCTACTCGCTCTTTGCCTGCTTCACCGCTTGGGCAAGCTCAGGAACCACTTTGAACAAATCCGCGACAAAACCGTAGTCAGCGACCTGAAAAATGGGCGCATCTGCGTCCTTGTTAATCGCCACGATCACCTTGCTGTTTTTCATTCCGGCGAGATGTTGAATCGCGCCTGAAATGCCGACAGCGACATAGAGTTTAGGTGCGACGACCTTGCCTGTCTGTCCCACTTGCAAGTCGTTGGGGACATACCCCGCGTCACAGGCTGCACGCGAGGCGCCCATCGCTGCGCCGAAAGCGTCCACCAAAGGCTCAAGGACGGTTTTAAATCCTTCGCTGCTCTTCAGTGCACGACCGCCAGAGACAACCGTGGTCGCTTCCGTTAACTCTGGGCGAGCGCTCTTCGCGCTCTCATCAAACCCGAGGTACTCAACTCGCTCAGCAGATGCTTGCTTGGTGACAGCAATGCTGCCCTTTGCGCTGCCGCTGCCAGAGGGGGCCGCCGCAGCAAACTCCGCCTGACGGACAGAGACCACCGCGATGGGTGTGCTGATGCCCATCAATGCAAGCGCGTTGCCTGCAAACATGGGACGCTTGTACTGCAGCTTTCCACCCGCGGCTTCGACACGCACGATGTCGCTCGCGAGACCGGCGTCGAGACGAGCCGCGAGTCGGGGTGCGAGATCTTTGCCAAATGCCGTCGCGGTGACAACCACCACGTCATACGCATTTTGCACAGCAAACGCGCTGATCGTTGGGCTGTATCGCTCGCCAACGTAGTCGTTTAGGTAAGCGTCATCCGAGGCGAAAACTGAGCCTGCACCGTAGTCGCTCAATTTGGACGCGAGGGCCTGAGCGTTTTTGCCCAGCACCACAATATCGAATGAGCCGCCAACGGCCGCGATTGCATCTCGTGCAAAAGTGATCGCGCTGTTGGTGCTCTTTTTGACAGAACCGCCGCCGAGCTCGGCGACGACTAAAATCTTTGCCATCTTCAATTACTCCTAAAGTTCGTTTCGTTAGGTGAAACGGCGGGTTAGAGAACCTTCGCTTCGCTCTTCAAGCGTTGAACTAGCTCGCCCACGTCCTTGACTTTGATGCCGGCTTTGCGTGCGGGAGGAGCCTCGAATTTGCCGTACGTAGACTTCAGTCCGCTGACACCCAGGGAGGCAAATGGGGCTTCAGCGAGGGGCTTCTTTCGAGCCGCCATAATCATTGGAAGGGGCGCAAATCGAGCCCCGTCTTGGTAATTATGGGTTTGAGGTGTGACGCCGTTGGTGATGGACTTGGGGGACACAATTCGCAGGTCCACGGTGATCACAGCGGGGAGGGTCAGCTTGAGTTTGACCACGCCGCCATCGACCTCTCGGCCGACAATGACACTCTTTTTGTCCTGCGACAGCTCGATGCTCATCGCAAAGGTGGCGCTGGGCCAGCCCAAACGCTCAGCGAGATTTTGGCCCACTTGATTTGAATCGCCGTCAACGGCCTGTTTGCCCATGATCACAAGGTCGGGCTTCTCTGCCTCAACGACCTTGACCAGGGCGCGTGCGATCAAGTCGCCGTCAAGCGCGTCATCAGTGCTCTCGTACAAAAGTCCCGCATCGGCGCCCATCGCAAGCGCTTGGCGCACGGACGCGCTGGCTTCTTTGGGGGCAAACGTGACAATCGTCACGGAGTCGCCTGCGAGACGAACCTTCGGGGACGTCCCGTTCTCGGTGAGCCGCAACGAGGCTTCAACCGCGTACTCGTCAAATGGATTAATTTTTGGCTCAAGACCGTCGGTCAAAATCTTGCTGCCATCTTGGGCAATCTTGATCTTGTTTGCGTTGTCAGGATCAGCCGTGCGCTTAAGTGGAACCAGAATCTTCACTGCGCTCTCCCAATGTAGAAGGGTTAGAGATAAAACCAACCAAACGAGAATGAATCACCGTTCAGTGTACGGCGTGTGTAGGGGGGAATTGCGCACTGTGTCAAGCGTCGGGTGCGCTTGGGTCTCCGCAATCTTTTCGCCTCTATCCATGGAGCTTTGTCGATGAGCGCGCAATGGTGCTGGCCGCTGAGGTCGAAAACTTCGCATCCACTCCCCGTTCTTCCGGCACCGGGCGCGTTTTCGGCTGAGCGCAAACACGATGTCCACACGGGTGTGGATCTGTACTGCGAGCCTGGCGCGGTCGTTGTGGCGGTCGAAGCTGGGACTGTTGTTGCGATCGAGGCGTTTACCGGAGAAGCTGCCGGCTCGCCGTGGTGGTTTGACACCGATGCAGTCCTGGTAGAAGGGGCGTCAGGCGTCGTTGTTTACGGTGAAGTGCTGCCAACGACGAGCGTTGGAGCGACCGTGCAACAGGGAGAGGTGCTAGGAAAAGTCGTGACGGTATTGAAAAAGGACAAAGGTCTCTCGCAGACGATGCTTCATCTTGAGTTGTATCAACGGGGCGCTCGCACGACTGTTTGGTGGCTCAAAAACCAGCCAAAACCTGAGTCTCTGTTGGACCCCACGCAGTTTCTGTCGGCTCTCTGCGCCCCATGCTGACCAGTGATCTGCTACGGGCTCGGCTGCACAAAGGAGAGCTTAGGCTGGGGTATCTCGACAGCTCTGATCGAACCCTGCGAGAGCAAGCGACCCAGCTGATCGCCATGTTTGTGGCTCATGTTGGCCAAAATCGCGGGACGCTTGACGACGCACTCACAGAGTTGCTGGGCGAAAACACCGACTACCTCCTGCATCGAGGGCTCGCTAAGTTGCTCGAAGATCGCGCTGAATTTGACACCGACTCAAAGGTCCCGCCCGTGACGCTTCGACGACGTGTGTTTGAGTCCTCTGCGGCCGTTCATCCAGTAGCACGAGAGCAAGGGGATCGACTGCACACGGTCACTCGATCAGCGGTTTTGCAGCAAATTGCGACAGAGTTTTCGATCACTGTCGAGCAGGTTGAGCGTGGACTGTACGCGGACTTAAAGCGCGAGCAGCGGCTGATGTCTTTTGAGAGCATTGAGCCGACGGCGCTGCTCGACCGGTACAATTTGGCACTTGCGCAAGCGGTCCTCTATCGAGCGACCGCGCTGCAGATTGAGATCAACGAGAAAGATCCGCAGCGGGTTCGGCAGCTGTTTCGGTTTGTGAAGTTTTTTCGTCTGTTGTGCAATATCCAGCGATCGGCGAGCGGCGGGTATTTGCTCACGCTTGATGGCCCCACAAGTTTGTTTCAGCAGAGCACGAAGTACGGGCTCCAACTGGCTGAATTTTTGCCTGCGCTGTTGCTCTGTGATGGCTGGTCTCTGAGTGCCGAAGTGCTCTGGGGAGAGGAGCGCAAACGGGTGTTGTGGAAGCTTGATGCTGGGTCGGGTTTGCAGACTCACTACCGCGATCGTGGAGTGTATGTGACCGACGAAGAGGCGCATTTTGTGAAGCGATTTGCCGATGTCGGAAAGCCTTGGGCGCTCGAAAAACGGCCAGAAATTCTTGATCTCGACGGCAAGGGTGTCCTGGTTCCGGACTTTGTGATTGTGCACCCGGATGGACGTGAGGTGTTGGTTGAGTTGGTTGGATTTTGGCGACGAGCGTACTTAGCAGCTCAATGCGCGCTTCTAAGTACGCTCGTCGCCAAAATCCAACCAACTCAACCA
>JANNCG010000594.1:0-8569 GCA_031386385.1 Myxococcales bacterium | reverse complement strand
CGTTTCCCTTCGGTGGAACCAGCATCATGATCGTCGTGGGTGTTGCCCTCGACACAGTGAACCAAATTGAGTCTCACCTGATCACGCGACACTACGAGGGCTTCTCTGGCCCCACGGGTCCTCAACTGCGCGGCCGAAAGGCAGCAGCGTAGGGTTCGCCATGCAACACGACCAAATCTTCATCGGTCCGCCAGGGGCAGGCAAAGGCACACAAGCAAAGCGGCTTTGCACGCGCTTGGGCGTTCCTCAGGTGTCCACCGGCGATATGTTGCGTGAAGCCAAGGCCGCAGGGACCGAGCTCGGTAAGCTTGCTGCAGAGATTATGGCTCGCGGCGATCTCGTCTCGGACGAGATCGTGATTGGGTTAGTTGAAGAGAGATTGTCGAAGCCAGACGCACAAAGTGGGTTTGTGCTCGACGGATTTCCTCGCACCGTCCCCCAGGCTCAGGCCCTTGATGCCTTGATGCTCAAGGCCGGACGGACCCTTAAGCATGTGGTTTTGTTAGAGGTTCCGGATGAGTTGATCCTCGAAAGAATCACCGGACGACGTCAAGGCGAAACCACTGGACGAATTTATCATATCAAGTATGATCCGCCCCCCTTTCCGGACCGAGGAGAGGGCGGCGAACGATTGATCCAGAGGCCCGATGACACCGAGATGGTGGTCGGGCCTAGATTAGCGAAGTATTCAGCGCAGACGGCACCTCTCGTCGCGTACTACGCAAATCAGGGACTCCTCCGCCGGGTCGATGGTGTTGGAGCACTCGACGAAGTCAGTGCTCGATTGTTCACAGCGGTGGGCCTTTCAATCAGTTGAAAGCCCCCGCGTTGAGAAGATTACAAGATAGCGATTATTATTGAATGGCCAGAAAGAAGCGATCCTTCGACGCCCCTGAGACGAAGGATGACAAAGACAAACTAACCTTTGATGGTGTTGTGACCGAAGCATTGCCCAACGCAATGTTTCGTGTTGACTGTGACAACGGACTCAAAGTGTTAGCGACGATCTCGGGCCGCATGCGCCAGTTTTACATCCGGATTCTTCCGGGCGATCGTGTGAGCGTTGAAGTGAGTCCGTACGAGCCGACCAAAGGTCGTGTTACGTATCGGCACAAGTAGTGATGAATGGATTGAGCATTAAAGGTTGAAACGACAATGAAGGTCAGACCCTCGGTTAAAAAGATTTGTGACAAGTGCAAAGTAGTCCGGCGCAAAGGCGTTGTCCGGATCATTTGCGAAAACCCCCGCCACAAGCAACGTCAAGGTTAATCTCCCATGGCACGTATTGCAGGTATTGACCTTCCAGGTCGCAAGCACATCCATATCGCGCTTCGTTATCTCTACGGTATCGGCGCAAAAAACGCGGTCGTGATCTGCAACAAAGCAGGCATTCCGCTCGACAAAAAAGCGCAGGATCTCACCGACATCGATATCCGCAAGCTTCGTGAAGTGATCGAAGCTGAGTACAAAATCGAAGGTGATTTGCGTCGCGAAGTGCAGATGAACATCAAGCGATTGATGGACCTCGGCTGCTATCGCGGACTTCGTCATCGCAGGGGCCTTCCTGTGCATGGTCAGCGAACACACACCAACGCGCGGACTCGCAAGGGTCCTCGCAAGGGTCTCTCTGTCGCACGCGTCGCCGCCGCACCTGCAGCGAAAAAGTAACTTGAAAGCATTTGGAGCAATTTGAGTCATGGCACAAGCAAAAGCAGCGGCATCAGCCGCCGGTGGTAAAGCCGGCGGTAAGGTCAAAAAGAAGGTCAAGAAGAACATCGCAAAGGGTGTCGTTCACATCCAAGCGACCTTCAACAACACTGTGGTCACGATCGCAGATGTTTATGGCAACACGATTTCGAGTTCGAGTGCAGGCGCACGTGGATTCAAGGGCTCACGCAAGAGCACTCCCTTTGCGGCTCAGATGGCAGCTGAGGACGCAGCACGCAAGGCGCAAGAGCATGGCCTGAAAGAAGTCGCTGTGTTTATCCGTGGACCTGGCGCTGGCCGCGAAAGCGCGCTGCGTGCCCTCCAGGCAGCAAACCTTCACATCACGCTGATTCGTGACGTGACTCCCATTCCCCACAACGGTTGCCGCCCTCCGAAGCGTCGCCGCGTTTGAGATCTTAGACCCACTGATCTTTTGAGAGACGAATAGAACATCATGGCTCGTTATATTGGACCGGTTTGCAAGCTTTGTCGTCGTGAGGCGACCAAGCTGTTTTTGAAGGGCGATCGTTGCTACTCTGAGAAGTGCTCGTTTGATCGCCGCCCCACACCTCCTGGACAGCACGGACAACAACGTGTGAAGTTTAGTGAGTACGGGATGCGACTGCGCGAGAAGCAAAAGGTACGTCGTATCTACGGCGTGCTTGAGCGCCAGTTTCGCAAGTACTTCGCTGAGGCTGATCGCAGCAAGGGTGTGACGGGCGAAAACCTGCTCACGCTTCTTGAGCGCCGGTTGGACTCCGTTGTGTACCGCGTTGGTTTCTCGGCCACACGCAACGAAGCTCGCCAGCTCGTCCTGCACCAGCATGTGTTGGTGAACGGCAAGCGAGTAAACGTTCCAAGTTATATGGTGAAGGTTGGCGACAAGATCTCGGTACGCGAGAAGAGCCGCACCATCGCCCGTGTGAAAGAGTCCATGGACTCGAGCGCACGTCGTGGTGAGATCACTTGGCTTGATCTGGAGAAAGAGAGCTTCACAGCCACTGTGAAGACCCTGCCAGTTCGGTCCGAGATTGCTCAAGACATCCGCGAGCAGTTTATCGTTGAGTACTACTCACGATAAAGTTAGCGCGCCGATCACGAGGTTTCGCTCGAAGGGGCTGCGCCTCGGTTTTGCATTTGCAACCGAACGGACAGCGTTCGAACCCCAGACCACTCCCAATCTTTCTCACCGAACCAGCACCCCGGTGTTGGTTCACCTTTTCGGACCCCTTTCGGCTCCCCAGTTCGCCCACTTAGGCCACTGAAGGGGCGGTGGGGGCTGAAAAGTGCTTATTTTTCTCTTTGGCAATGAAAATCGTCAAAGAGGGCTTTGACATATTGACCGGTTTTCGCTATGGGCCCAGCACGTACTGTGCCGAAGCTCAACACGAACACAGTCGTCATAACAGATTCGATGGACACGCGTTGAGAGACCTACCCAACGAGACTACGCAAACCGCGCAGGCTCGAACGGAACGGTGTCTCAACGCCTCAGCAAGCAACAAACGGAGATTCGAGGCATGACCCAGTCGATGCAGGCCCGCAACTGGCGTGATTTGATCCGACCCAAAGCATTGGTCGAAGAGGATCGCGACACACACACCGAGTTTTACGGCAAATTTGCTTGCGAACCTCTTGAACGTGGATTTGGAGTCACCGTCGGCAATTCATTGCGACGGGTACTCTTGTCCTCTCTTCAAGGGGTAGCAGCAACAGCTCTACGTATTGATGGAGCGCTGCACGAATTCACGACCGTCGACGACGTAAAAGAAGATGTCACAGACATCGTTCTCAACGTCAAAGAGGTCGTGTTTTCGACGCAAAATGCAAAACGCTACACACTACGAATTGAGAAAGCAGGACCCGCAACGGTGACTGCTGCTGACATTCAGTGCCCCGCCGAGCTGCGAGTCCTGAACCCGAAGCAACACATTGCGACGGTGTCCAAAGGCGGACGGTTCTCCGCTGAGTTGGTAGTGCAGCCAGGACGAGGATATGTTCAAGCGGATCGCAACAAGGATCCATCATTGCCTATCGGATGGATTCCGGTCGACAGCTTGTTCAGTCCAATTCGCAAGGTGAACTACACCGTGACCAACGCTCGCGTCGGTCAGATGACGGACTACGACAAGCTCACGCTTGAAGTCTGGAGCAGCGGTGCCGTTCGTCCTCGCGACTCCGTTGCTTACGCAGCGAAGATTTTGAAAGAACAATTGCAGATCTTCATCAACTTCCAAGAAGAAGATGAAGCTGTTGCGATCCCAATGACCGCAGCATCGGAGACCGCAAATCCGAATTTGTTCAAGTCCGTCGAAGAGTTTGAGTTGAGCGTCCGCAGCGCAAATTGCCTGCAGAATGCAAATATTCAGTTCATCGGTGAGCTCGTACAAAAGACCGAGAGCGATTTGCTGAAGACGAAAAACTTCGGACGCAAGTCACTCAAAGAGATCAAAGACAAGCTCAGTGAGCTTGGATTGCAGCTCGGGATGCACATCGAAAACTGGCAGCAATCGCTTGAGCGCTGGCGCGCAGAGCACGGCCAATAGTTGACGCTCTCGTGCCGTTTTGTTTGGCGCTTCGGCGTTTAGGCAAAGCGGTCACGAGAGAAAGAGCGATATTTTTTTCACCCGGAGGTCGGTTCGTTTATTCGCTCCCTCCGTTGTGGAGAGTGAAGAGATTCTCTTCGCTGCTTCATAAAGCCCAACACCGCAGGACCGACCTGTGGAGGCATAAAGGACCTCAGTTTCAATGCGACACTTAAATGCAGGCCGAAAGTTTGGCCGAGACACCTCTTCACGACGCGCAATGTTTCGCAACCTGGTTGCCAATTTGCTCACCCATGGGCAGATCGAGACCACCGTTGCTAAGGCGAAAGAAGTTCGCCGCATTACCGAGCGAATGATCACGAAAGCCAAGCGATGTGGCGAGACCATGGACAAGGTCGAGCTCACACCCGTTGAGGCCCGTCGTCGTCTGTCGGTGAAGCGCGATGTGGGCAAGTTTTTGCCCAAGTTCTCAGAGCGAACTGTGAACAACGTTGCGCAAACACTGGACGTGGTTGAACACCTGTTTCGTGAGATTGCTCCGGCATTCGCAACGCGTCCTGGCGGATACACCCGCACGATCAAGACGTACATGCGTCGCGGCGACAACGCTCCGATGGCAATCATTCAGCTCATTGGCTTTGAAAAAGTCAAGCGCGCTGAGGCTGCCTCGATCGAAGTCAAAGCACCCACCGTCAAAGAATAACGATTCGTCGTTAACGGCCCAGTGATGCAACGGTCTTCGGCGTTATTGGGCACTGAGTTACCCTCAGTGATGCAGGTGATTCCTGCAGCAAAATCATTGGCGTATTGTGAGTTGCTCGCGCAAAGTGAGTGCCCTGCGCTAACCGCTCGTCGCAAACGACGCGCCGAATCCAGCGGAACCCCGCAAGACCCCATCGTGTACGAAAGCGCGAAGGGGAGCGTGGTGCGCGACGTGGATGGCAACATCTACGTGGATTTAACCGCGGGATTTGGCGCGGCCCTGCTGGGGCACTCGCATCCCAGGGTCATTGCAGCGATTCAAGACCAGTCGAGCAAGCTCATCCACGCGCTTGGAGACGTCTATCCAAGCGCCGTGAAAATCGAGTTTGAGCGGGCGCTCGCGCAGTGCGCTCCGTGGCCCAACGCGAAGGTCATTCTCGGACTCTCGGGCGCCGATGCCGTCGAGGCCGCGCTTAAAACGGCCATGCTGGTCACCAAGCGTGCGGGAGTAGTTGCCTTTGAAGGGGCTTATCACGGGCTCTCGCACGGGCCCCTGGCGGCTTGTGGATACAGCGCGAAGTTTCGCGATCCGTTCAAACCGCAGCTCAACCCGCACGTGAGCTTCGTCACCTACCCTGCGGAGGATGATCCAGCAGCGCAGCAGCGGTGTCTCGCTGAGTTTGCGCAGGCCATTGCTGCCGGCACAGTGGGATCCGTGCTCATTGAGCCCATTCTCGGCCGTGGTGGCGTTCGGGTGGGGTCTGCCGCGACGATGGACCAGCTGTGTGCGATGGCCCGTGAGGTTGGGATGGTGGTGATCGCGGACGAGATCTACACGGGGCTGTGGCGAACCTGTGAGGCGTACTCGTACGCGGCGTTGCGTTGGAGTGCGACCCCCGACATTATTCTATGGGGCAAATCCCTCGGTGGCGGCACCGCGGTGAGCGCCTGCGTGATGAAGGACTCCATCGCGCAAGCTTGGGGAAACCCCGACGGCGAGGCCATTCACACCTCGACGTTTTTGGGCAACCCCCTGGCGTGTGCGGCGGGCCTTGCGACACTCTCGCTGCTTCAAGACTTGGGTGTGCGAGAGTCGATTCGCAACAGTTCGCGAGCATTTTGGCAGACGATTGCGGACCCGCTAGTGGCTGATAAGACCTGTGGTGTACTGCATTCTCGTGGGCGCGGACTGCTCGTTGGGCTTAAGCTCGCGGGCGGGTTGCCGCGCACGTTGGCAGTCATGCGGGCCATGCTTCAGCGCGGGTACATCGTTCTTCCGGGTGGAATGACCGGCGATCAGCTTGTGTTGACTCCGCCGAGCACCCTGACCGACGGGCAGTTAGCTCACTGCCTGCGCACCTTCATGGACGTCCTTCGCGCGGTCTAACGCTCAGTAAGCTGACCGCTGCGACGCCAAGTTGAGCGCGTAAAACACAGCTTTTTGCGGGCAACGCTGTACCCAACCCACGCCGACGCTGCTATAGACACAGGGCTGTGCAGTCACGCATCGAACAAACTTTGCACGAGCGGGTCCAAGCGCTGATCGCTCTTGGTGTCGAGCATCCGATCGATGAGCATGTGTTTGAGACCATGGTGCTTAAGCTACTTCGATGGCAACGCGCTGAGTGCACGGCTTTGGATCGAGCCCTCTCGGCGGCAGAGCTACACCGAGCTCCTACCCGTTTAAGCGAGGTGGTGGGAGTGCCCACGGATGTGTTCAAGAGCGCACGCATTGCGACGTTCGCAAAAGACCGTGAAATTCGCTGTTTTCACAGCAGTGGGACAACGCGCGAGGTTCGCGGTCAGCACGCCTTTGCGACCCTCGAGCTGTACGAAGATGCTGCGACGACCGCCGCTGCCTGCTGGCTATTGCCGCGCTCGAAGTATCACTGCATGTTTTTCGCTGAGAGCGAGCACGACGCTCCGCATAGCTCGCTGTCTGCGATGCTCGCGATGTTTGCCCATCGCTGGAGCGCTGAGGGGCAGCCAAGTCCGTGGTGTATTCGAAACAAGCAGCTCGATAAAGACGCAATCGCTGAGCATATTCAGTGGATTCGTCGCCAGGGGGCTCCAGTTGCGCTGCTGGGCTCGACCTTCGCGTTTGTGCACTATGCCGACCGCTTCGAGCCGCTGAGGCTCCCGGCGGGGTCCGTTGTGATGCCTACCGGTGGGTTTAAGGGCCAGTCGCGTGAGCTCGCACCCGAGGCGCTTCTGCAATTGCTCAAAGAGCACCTGGGAGTTGAGCGACAGCAGATCGTGCAAGAGTACGGGATGACAGAGCTGTCGTCGCAGGCGTACGAAGTGCACAGCACTGTGAACGAAACGGTGCTCTATCGCGCGCCGCCATGGATGAAGATGGACGCGGTAAATCCAGAGGATTTGTCGGTTCTTCCGTTGGGCATCGAGGGGATCTTGCGGGTGATTGATCTGGCGAACATCGGCTCTTGTGTCGCGATCCAGACGCTTGATTTGGGCACCGTCTATGAGCATGGGTTCACTGTGCGTGGGCGTCTACCGGGTGCAACTCCGCGTGGGTGTGGACGGGCGATGGACGCGCTGTTGTCTGGGGACGATTAACGAGTGGATGCCGTGGTGGACATTCTTGAGCGCACAGCGAGAGACCTCTGCGGTCCCACGGCCCATCTGCTGCTCGAAGCGATGCAACAAGATACTGGAATTTCACAGCCAATGTCACAGTGGGCGCTGCAGTGTGTGCGCGATAGGTTCTCTCGCGACGCGCTTGGAGCGTACGAAACTCGAGTGCGTGGCGAGCTTCAAGGCAAGAGTGTTTTGTTGGCGCTCGCTCGAAGTGTTGCGACCGGGCCGCTGCGGTCGATCTTTGCCGCGTTTGCTCGCTCGCCAGTGCTGCTAGCTGTGCGCCCATCGAGCAAGCAATCGGCGGTAGCCACGCTTGTCGTCGAGCGGCTCAGCGCAAACGGTGCGGTCGGGATTAGACTGCAGTCTGAGCTAAAATTCGATGGTTTTGACGCGGTGATCGCGTTTGGGAGTGACGAGACCATCGCGCGGGTGGCAGAGATGATTCCTCACGGATCGGTCCTTGAGGCTTATCCGCACGGCTATGGCGTGCAGCTTGTGGATGCGTCGGTTCTGGGCGGGCAGGACGTGCGCGAGTTGGCGTGGGACTGGGCTGCGTATGACGGCCATGGGTGTCTCTCTCCGGTCATCGCTTTTGTCACTGGCGCGACCCTGCTGCAAACCATTGATCTCACGCACCAAGTCTATGAGGCGCTCAGCGCGATTGAGCAGGATTTTTCAAGACAAATGTCTGATTTGGCCTGGCGGGTACACGAGCGAAACTGGCGCTCGCAGACCGCGGCAGGGGCGCTGTTTAGTTGTGTTGGGACGTCGCACAGCGTTCATGTGGTTGAGTTTGCGCAAGGGATCGAGCGAGCGTTCTCGATCGGATCGCGCAACGTGGTGCTGTGTCTGGCTGACAGGGAGAAGGCTGCCGTGTGGATTGAGCAGCACGCTCGAGGTATCACCGCGCTGGGATGCTCTGCGGGGGACTGGAAGCTCTCCATGATCGGCGGGGTACGCGTTGGTTCGCTAGGAAAAATGCAGGATCCCGAGTTTGACGGTGAGGCCGATCAGCG
>JANNCG010000546.1:0-7461 GCA_031386385.1 Myxococcales bacterium | reverse complement strand
CACCTCGGTGGCGTGCGTTGCGGTCGATGTGTGGGCAAACCAGTGCTCATGTTCGATGTTTGTCTGACGCAATGGCGGGTGCACACTCCATGGCTCAGCGCGTGCTTGAGTTGAGCCATCAAAGCGATAAAAATCGCGCTTCACGGCGTCGAAGGCAAAGCTGTGGTGCGTGCGAACAGGGATGCCTGATTTCTTCACGTAGGCAGCAAATTCACTCGTGGGATGATTGCCTGGAGTGAGCTGGATCCCATCGGGGTTGAGCAACACAAGCGAGTCAAACGCTTGCTGCATCGGGACTCCCTGAAGACAGCTCATAGCCAAAAACAACATCGCCGCGAGACGGTAGCACAGCGCTTATCAAGTCAACCACAGGCAAGAAAACTCCATGGGCTCGACACTGTTTGTCCCCACTGCGGTCGGCGCGAGCGATACTCTCTACGAAGGAGAGACTCCCATTCGGTTTCAGTTAGATTCACCCAACGCTCTCGCGCAGCTTGCTGCGAACCGTACCTATGCAGAACACTTTGTCGCCAACCATCTCGCACTGACGATAAGGCCATCGTCGAGCTCAGCCTTGCCACGGGTATTGGTGAGCGGATTTGGCCGTTTTTTGACACACGATTTCAACGCAAGCGCGCACATCGTGACCCGATTGCTCAACGGTGTCGAACCACCTTCGGTCTCAGTCAGCGACCTCCGTGGCGTGCACTCTCCGGCCGAGCAGACGTTGGTTCAATGCCAAACCGTCGCAATAGATCAACACACCGACGTTGAGCTGTGTGTGTTGGTGCTGCCCGTGTTTTGGGATCTTGCCCCATGGTTGCTGCTCAACACGATCAAGCACTTTCAACCCTCCATCGTGTTGATGAACGGAATCGCCGCAGAAAGACAGCCCATTTATCTTGAGCATGCCTGTGCCAACTACGCCAGAGTCTGTGAAGATGGGAGTGGCCATTTGCGTCCCGAGATAGTGACAGAGCGCGGGGGAGAGGTTTTGGGTAAGCTTGTTTTGGACGAAGCAGAAAGTCTTGAAGATTCTCAACTTCGAGCCGCGTGGGGGGCGCTTGAGCAAGCGGCCCAACGTGAGTGTGATGGGTTGGGTGATGTCCGAGAGTCAGACGTCAATCTGTCGAGTATTTTGTCTGGAGTTTCGCAGCAATCACAGTGGAGCGAGAGCAACTCGTACCTGTGCAACTCTGTCGCGTATTTGTGCAATCACGCGATGCTTCATCCAACGCGAGCACTGAGATTTTTTGAGCAAACCTCGGACCCGCTCACGTTGGCGCTCATGGGTGAATGGAGCGCTGTCTCGCGAGCGTTTATTCACTGGCCCAGCGATCTTCGGGGCAAGCACATTGATTGCGGGGCGGCCATTTTGCGTGCCATGATCAGCGCACAAGTGCGAGCACAAACGCTATGACGCTCTCAGTGAGTCGATCCGTTTTAGAGGCCATTGGCAACACCCCGATGGTTGAGTTGGGGCGCATCGGGGCCGGATTATCCGTGAAGATTTTCGCCAAATGCGAGCACATGAACCCCGGTGGCAGCGTCAAAGATCGCATCGCGTTGTCGATCATTGATGACGCTGAGCGAGACGGCAAGGTGACCCCCGGGGCGACGCTCGTTGAGGCCACTGCGGGCAACACGGGGCTTGGGTTGGCGCTTGTTGCAGCGGTACGAGGATACAAATTAGTCTGTGTTTTGCCCGAGAAAATGTCAGAAGACAAGCGCGCTGCCTTGCGGAGTGTTGGCGCGCGAGTGATCGTGGTGCCAAACGCTCCCATTGACTCGGCAGAGAATTTTCAGAACGTTGCGCGGCGGTTGGCAGCAGAGAATGGCTGGTTTTTGACGGACCAATTTTGCAACGTGTCCAACGTGCGAGCGCATCAAGAGCAGACTGGACCGGAGATTCTTGCGCAGTGTGGAGGCTCAGTTGGAGCATTTGTCGCCGGAGCAGGCACCGGGGGGACGATCACCGGAGTGAGCCAATTTTTGAGACAACATTGTCCTTCGGCAAAGGTGATCCTCGCAGATCCCGCGGGTAGCGGGCTTGCCCATTGGGTTCGCACAGGGACACTCGGGCCTGATGGGTCGTACGCGATCGAGGGGATTGGAGCCTCAAGACCCACGGCGCTTATGGACCGCGCGCTCATAGATGACGCTGTTACCGTCACGGATGAAGAGGCCTTCGCGATGACCCTTCGACTGGTGCGTGAAGAAGGCATGCTCGTGGGTGGAAGTGCAGGACTCGCCGTGGCCGCTGCGGTTCGAGTGGCCCAAATGATGCCAAATCTCAGCGGTCCCATTGTCGCTCTGCTCGCAGATGGGTGGGATCGGTACCGCAGCAAACCGTGGATGAGCGCTTGGGGACACACCTAAGACGCAATCCTGACTTGGGGCGTTGCAACACGTCGGATAGCCCTAGTGTCCGAGTATTTCGTGATACGCTTGGGCCGCGATGTCGAACGATCCACAAGACCCGAAGACTCCCCCTACGAGTGACTCGAGCGATGCCGCTGTGACAAGCACAGGCCCACTCAACGCACCCGCAGTTGCAACGCCGGCGATGCCTGCGATGCCAATGAATCCCATGGGATTTGCACCCAATATGATGCAACCCATGCAAGGGATGCCGCAAATGCAGGGGATGCCGCAAATGCAGGGGATGCCACAAATGCAGGGGATGCCGCAGATGCCTTTTATGCCTGGTGGCCAACAGCAACCGCAGATGCAGATGCCAGCGTCGAACCCAGCGATGGGGATGCCTAATTTTGCAGCTATGCCTGCGATGAGTGGGATGCCCCAGATGCAAGGGATGCCACAAATGCAGGGGATGCCACAAATGCCGCAGATGCCCAACATGATGCCGATGCAGCCGATGGTTCCAGTGCCGGCGGCGCCTGTTGCGCAGCCGATGCAACCAATGCAAGCGATGATGCCCATGCAGGCCATGATGGGGATGCAGATGCAAGGGATGGCTCAAGCTCCCATGGCTCCCATGACCCCGACGGCCCCTGCTGCGCAGCCCGCTGACAAAGGCCCATTGTTGGGACTCTCACAGCGCGAGCAGTATGCGTTTGCCGAAGAATCTATCCCGCGAAGTGCGCAACTGTCCCTCTTAGCAGAGCCCGCAGTGAGCGAGGGTTTGTGTCTCTGGGGTCCTTCAAAATTTGATCCTGAGCTGCGTGCGTTAAAACATCTTTTTGAGCGACAGCTCGAAGACAAACTGAGCGAGCTTCCGTACTCGTCTCATGGGCCAACACATTGGTTTCGCTTCTCGCCCTTTGAGCTTTTTATGGAACACGTCCTCGCCAAAAGTCTCTGGAAGCTTGAGTAGGCTGAAACCCCATGACAACTTCTCGCCGTATTCGCCCATTCGTTCGCTGCCCACGGGCCCGCGAAGATGACCCCTGCACGCTGCCCCCGGGAGTGCGTCACTGTTTGTGTGATGAGACCGCTGAGCCAGTGGGACAGCTGATGGTTCAAGATGGTCAGATTTTTTGGCACGTCGTTGGAGGCCGCGCAAAAGGCTGGCATTCGTACGTTGCTGTGTTGCGACAAGGCAATATCGAAGCGCCGATTGAGATCGATGGTGAGGGGCCCATTGTTCCGTCCAACGAAGGACAGCGCGTGGTGTATCGCGTGCGCGCAAAGCGTGACGGCAGCGAGATGCTCATTGATGCCGCCGAGTTTATCTACGCCGCGTCCGATGGGCGAGAGATCGTTCGCGCCGAGCCAGTGGACGCAACACGGTGATGCGCTCTCTGCGGTTTGTATACGCGCTGAGCGTAGCGTCACTCTTTGTGGGCTCATTGGGTTGCGGATCAAAGCCAAATGGTCAGCGAAATACCACGACCAATGCACAGCGTCCAAACACCACGCAGCCCAACACCACAACGGTTGTCCCTGCGCGTCCGGTTGTTCCTCCGGGCAACGGAGTGCGAATCGTGGTGGATGTCAGCGAGAGCAATCAAGGCTTTGCGCGAGGACGATCGCTCGCGATTGAGGGACTGCACTCTCAGGTCATTGAGGGATCGCTTGCGAGCTTGGGGCTGAATGTGCCGTTTGAGCGCTGCTCACTGGACGATCAGCTTCACTGTGATCGCCCGCTAACGGTACAGCAAATTCGCGATCCGAACACGTTTCATGGCCGCGCGGGTGCGATTGATTTGGCCCTGCGCAAGCCACCTCGTGCGGCGCGACAAGATCAACAGCTCCCCGACCCACTCGATCCATTTCGCGTGATGGTCCTTGTGACGGACGGAGCGCAAAGCTCAAGCTCGCCCTTCAACGCGTCCGCAACGGGGGATGTGGCGTGTGCAAGCGGCGCAGACCCTTCGTGTTTGGCCGCGCTGATGCGACAACGGATTGATGAAGGCTATGGGATCTGGGCCATTCGTCTGCGACTTCCGTTTAACGGAAAGTACTTCGCCGAGCGACGTCTTGATCGCACGATGTTTGATCGAACCACCGCTCACTTAGCAGACGTCAATCGCAACGAGCGAAGCTGGAGTGGGGTCACGCAAGTAGCTCGAAGGCCGAATTTTACAGGCGATTCTGGCGCTTTTGAGTTCACGGGCGCACGGCCGTTGTTGGTGCTCGTGCTGTCGCGCGACATCACGATGGGTCGTAGCTTGGTCAACGAGATGCTACGCCGCGCACGAAGTGAGCGGATCACCGCGGGGACTGTGGATGATATCGCTTCAAGTGAGTGGGCGCCCTTTGAAGGCTATGCCGCACAAACAAGCAGTGCCCAGCGAGTAGACTCAGGCGGGGCAGCCGATGAGGTCCGAGTGGATCGCGCGAGGGTCGCCAGTGGGACGCTCACGGTCCCCATCACATGCTCACTGCGCGGTCGCGCACGAGTTCGTGTCACTGGTTCAATCACGCAAGGATCGATGCCTCCACCGGCGTTTGCTGACGTGCGGTTTGAGTGGCGCCGCGAGAGCGCGACGGCGCGAGGGATCTCGCTTCCGCCAGCAAATTCAGCGCTTCGCGCGTCTCCTGGAGCATTTGAAGGGGTCTTTGATGTCGACTGCACCGGCCTCCCGGCGGGTCGCTTTCGCTATCAATGGAACATCTTCGGTCAGTGGTCACTTAACACCGACGCCGCAAGCCGTGAGTGGTGGACACAAGAGAGCGCGACCAATTCGTACGAGATGCCAGAGCGTGTCTTTGGCCTCGCAGAGATGGCCCAGAGCATCGCAGGTTATGGCGTCGCGCGCTCAGGGCCTCTTGCCCACGTGACGTTTGAGCTGACTCGAGAGTAAGACTACTGAAGGATGTTGTTGATGCCCCTCATCGCGAATCGCACAGGTCATGGTCGTTGCACCATCACACTTTCACTCTGTTCATGGCTGAGTGCTAGTTTTTTTTCACTGCAAATCCACGCACAGACTGCACCGACACACGTCGCTACTCCAACGCACGAAGCGGTGGTTACCACGCTGACCGGGACGCTTGAAGTGCTCACGTCGCCCCATCACAACGCCAACGCGACTGACACGATCACCGAGGGGCAACACCTTCGGTTGAGCGAAGACGGCAACGCGACCCTCACGCTGCACAACGGAACCACCGTTGTCATGCGAGATCGCGCAGAGCTGTTTGCCTACGGTGACCCTTCGGTGCGCCCGCCCGCGGGACAATCACCGACGTTTGATACGGTGCTTCGACGTGGGGTGTTTCGCGTGACCGCTCCTGCAGCTTCACACCCCGTGGCGTTTTCGACCCCTGCGTGTACGATCACCGTGACCGCAGGATCTGAGGTCCTGCTCCGTGTTGATCCTCGACGGACACGCATCTCGGTTGTTCGTGGGAGGGCGCGTATTCGCGCGATGGGACGCGAGGTCGTCGCGCGAGAAGGGATGGGCGCGAAGGTTGAGGTGATGCAGCCTGCGGTGCCGCATATGTTGGTCAGTGCCCCCACAATCAACGCGATTCGCTCAGAGTCGTACACGTTTGGAGGGACTGTGAGTACTCCCCTCGGGTGGACTGCTAATGGACGAACACCCGCCGCAAGATGGCGCGTGCAGGTGTCGCGCGAAGCAACCTTTGCCACCGTGCTGCAAGAGCAGACTGTGAGCACCACGCGCATGAGTGTTGATGCATTGAGCGCGGGAAGCTACTTTGTTCGCGTCGGTGGGACCGACAGCGATGAGCTTGACGGCAGCTGGAGTGCGCCGGCTACTTTTCGCGTTGAGGGACCCGTTGTGACGCCTGGGCGGGTGGGGCATTCCGTGGCGTTTGTGAGTGTTCCTGCAGGGCTTCCGTGCGGGTTGGACAGCTCGCCCATGCGTTTGCAGCCCGGCCCGATGGAGCTCACGCCCGGACGCAACCACGTCCTTCGATGCGATCGCGGAGAGAGCGGCGGCGGACTTGCTGAGATGCAGATTTCTGCAGAGACAGCGGGGCCACTGCAACATCAAATTCGCATCACGCCGGACGCAACGAGCGACACTCACTCACTGTCCATACGATTGACGGACGCGCGAGGGTTTGGGATTCCGTATGCGACCATTGCGGTCACAGCGCCGGCTGGAGTACGTGTCGATCCTGTTCGTGAAGGCACCGATCGTGGGATGTACACGGCGACTGTTCGCTGGCCGGCCTCACTTGGGCGCGGCGCATTGCGAGTGACGGTCAACGGCGCGACCTCGTTTGAAGAGACCCTCGGGCCATAACAATTCTACCTGGGATTTCGCTCGAAAAATGCGGCGATCGTCTGTGCCGTGCTCAACCCATGCGGCTCAATCACGCGCCACAAGTGAGTCCCTTCGACCGCGCTTAACGTCGTGAGCTCGCGATCACGGTCACAGTTGCGCTGAACGTTTTGCACCAACCCCGGCGCAATGACCGTCAACCTCGCGCTCTGCGCACAGTGAAGCGCTCCCACCCAATATCGCACAGAGTCATCGACGCTTCCGTGCACGGCGTTGCCGACACCAAGCCCACCCAGGTACGGGACAACCGTGTCGATACGGCCATGCACAATGAGCACGCTAACAGGCTGCGATGGCATCGGTGCAACGACCACGGCAGTGCCCTGCGTCGGTTGACCCGTCACGCTTGCGCCAATGACCGCCACCGCCGCAAACACATCAGAGGCCTCAATGGCGAGTCGGTGGGCGAGCATTCCGCCGTTGTCAAAGCCCACAGCAAACACTTTTGATCTGTTAATTTGCAGGGTCTGTTGAACTTGAGTCACAATACTTTGCACAAACATCACGTCGTTGACGCCTTGGGTCCGTGCGACACCACAGCAGTGGTACCCATTAAACGAGCCTCCCTGCACGTTTGAGATGCTTGTCCCTTGGGGGTACACAGCGATCCATCGGTTCGCTTCAGCTTGCTCGCGAAACCCCGAGGCGCTCACCGCGACGGCCGAGCTTTCGCCAAACGCGTGCAACACAACGACCAGCGGAGCAGGCACCGCTGGAGAATATCCATTGGGAATTTGCA
>JANNCG010000516.1:0-10020 GCA_031386385.1 Myxococcales bacterium | reverse complement strand
ACTCACGCAAGACTCGCTGCTGCACTGCGTTGGCCAGGCTTGCAGGGTCCACTCGCCCAGTGAAAGACACAATCCGCAAGTCCAGCTGACGGTCCCGTGGCACGTCGCTGTCCACGACAAGCTCGATCTGCGTTGCAGGCGTCCGGCAACCAGTCGTCCAGGACAAGCACAAACCAACCAGACAACGTTGAAGATCACTGTGACGCATCGAAACGCCAAATTGTTTCACAGTTCGAAGTGCGTTGAGCATCATTCGTGCGGCTGCTCAGTTTGCCGCCAACGGCTCGCCGAGCACCCCACCTTCAGCCGCTGGAGTTAGACCTTCAGCGACTGAAGTTCGCTCGCTCACGTACGGCACCCCTGTTCAATGTGACAAGTCCCCTGCGGCGCGAAGGATTGTCCAGATGCCACCTGTGTTGCTCTCATCTCGCTGACGAACAAGTGAGCAATCTGGTGCATGCATCTACCCCACGAACAAAGCCACTTCCGCATTCAACATTGTTGTTCTCATTGCGAAAGCCATTGGCTGGAACCTCCTTCGGCTTGCACGCCAAGAACCCATTAGGCCCCCCGTCCCAACACCATCCCTGATCGCACTCACCGACACTAAAGCCCGCTGGTGTCCACGGGCACGCCTCGCGGACGCGAGCCAGCGGCGCACACCCCCCATCTTCCAAACGCAAGGTGCTCACTGCGGCGTCTTGAGCGGTCGTTGAGGGTGCGTTTGGATCCAAGGCTGCTTGTCCTGCTGCGGATCGTCCCGGGTGTTGCGCCGCCGCACGGGCGATGCATCCAGCGACGAGATCCGCGCCATCTTGAAAGTGTATCCCTTGAACGATTCCTGCGCGAAATGCAGGTCCAATCTTAATGATGCGCTCCACCAGCAGGCCCATCTCTGTCGGCGCCGATCCCAAAAAATGCTCACCGACCGCACCGGTAAAAAAGTAATAGTGCGACCCTCCATTCATCTCGTCTGTACTCGTGTATGGCATCGAGGCAAACGCGCCCCGCTCGCGGTTAAACAACCCCGCAATGCGATCGCCACGAAATAACTCGCCTACGCGCGCTCCAAGGTGCTGCCCCAGCGTCGGTCCATCATCCACAGAGCGAGACCCGAGCAGGTCTTGAAAGAGCGGCTGCATCGGATCGCTGGCGGGATGGCCGTATGTTCCGTTGTTGCGATCCCAGCCACAATTAGGCTGATCTTCTGGACACACACGTCCTGCTCGAGAGCCACTGGTGCAGTCATTGACCCAAAAATTCGGCCGCGATAACACGCGAATCACGTTGAGCGCCGTGAGCATCGCCGTCCCCATTTCAGCGGTGCCATCTGCTCCCTTCACCGCGTTAAGCGCCGCGTTCATGACCTCTTGCGGTGTAATTCTGGCGGTGTTTGCGATCACACGCTGCTTGATCCATCGGTACAAGGCCGTCTCGTACCCCGTACGAAGCGGAGCCACCGGCACCCGATCGATCTCTCCGCCATCTTCTGCAAATAGATACCTGATGATGCGACGCATCCTGAGCTGAGACGTCGTGCCGTCTGTGACGTTGCGATCCACTGTGCGCCAAAAGGCTTCGTCGTCTTTGACAACGATGTAACCAGTGGCTTGAGAGAGACCCGGAAAGATCTGGTCACAGGGCAACGTGGGCACTCGCTCTGTGTCACCTAGCTGATCGGCGCTGGGCGCTTCGGCTCCACCTATCATCATCACCTGAGGAGCGAGCGGATCAAGGACCACGACAGCATCACTAAAGTGCGAGAGCATCACGGTGACGGTGCCTGCTTCTTCGTTGGCGCTCGCGATGGGGGTCACGTCAACGCGCATCGCGCCATGACCGATGGCTGACCGGTGGAGGACCACGAGCGCACGAGGGTCTGTCTGTGCAGGAATTTCAGCAGGATTGTACGGGAGTGTGACTGCTATTGGCTGCGCAAACTCTGTTCCGCTTGGCGCGAAGCTGATCACTGGACCGAGCGCACGCACGGTGCGCGAGAGATGCCACTGAGCCACCTGGGATCCTGGCGCATGGGTGATTCGAATCGTGGGCGGCACCGATGGCATCGCGTCCGCACCAATCGCTAATCCGACACGATCAAGTGCAGACTCGGTGCCAGAGACCACCATCGAGACAGAGGCTCTCGATGTCAGCGCTGGACATCGACCTGCAATACACCGAGTGATTCGCGGATCAAGCGAAGCAGGAAGATACGGCAGCGCCGCAACCCCGACTGCGCTCGCGCTCACAAGCGTGAGCAAAAGTGTGAACACCTTGAGTCCGCGCGACGATTTGGTGGGTAGGCTGCGAGCGCGCCCACAACCTCCGCAGAAGCGACCCGTTCCAAGCTCATATCCACAGCGAAAACAAAACTTCTCTTGATCCGCCATATGCGTTGCGAGAGTCTATCTGACTCATTTTCGGGTGCAACAGCTGTCAAACCGGGAGCCAATCTCTAAACTGGACGGCCAGGATGCACGAACCTGCCACCTTTGGCCGCTGTCGTCAGACGTTTCGCGACTGAAGCTCACACTCCCCCTGCAGCCCCCAACCCATCGCCCCCGGTTGCTCCCCCTTAGTGCCCGCCGTGATCGCGCGTGAGCCCAGGATGCTTCTTATCCCCTGGCTCAACGCGTGTGTTCGAAGTGACAAATCCGCCATCGGCGCCGGGGATCGACATAAGTTTTTTCTTATCGTAGATAAAATCCGCTCGGTTATCCAAAGCCGTCATGTGAATCCCTGTGTCCATACGGATCGCGTCCACCGGGCACGCCTCAACGCAGTAGCCACAAAAAATACACCGCAGCTCATCGATCACAAACTCAACTGGAAACCTCTCATGCCCGCGCTGTGGATGCCCCGCAGGGTACTCGCCGGGCTTGATAAAGATGCACTGCGCAGGACACGCCGTTGAGCACATCAGGCAGGCTGTGCAGCGGGCCTCGCCGTTGTCACGATGGGTCAACCGATGGACGCCACGAAAGCGCTCAGGGTAGGTCATCGTCTCTTCGGGGTACTGCAACGTCGCGATGCCCTCGTCGTAGTTAAACTTGGTCACGTCCGGTGTGGTCCCCGTGACCATCTGACCGATGCCCTTGAAAAAGTGCTTGAGGGTGACGCCCACGCCTTTGACAATCTCGACGACAAAGGACTGCTCAGCGAAGGTGCGTTTGGGCTTTTTGATGACGATAGTACCGGCCATAAAATCTCTCAGACTTTCAAAAGGTCTCTGAAGCAGTAGTGACGTTAGGACGAGTGCCAAAACAGAAGCACAACGCCCGTGAGGACAATGTTAATCAACGACGCGGGGAGCAAAATGCGCCAGCCGAGCTTCATCGTTTGATCATAGCGAAAGCGTGGAAGGGTCCAGCGAATTTGCATCTGCAGCAGCGCAAGCAAGGCAACCTTCAGCACAAACGTGAGGGCTGAGATGATCACCACCGCGAGGTGCGACAACACAATGGGCTTAGCCACACCAAACATCTCGAAGTGAAAGCCGTCTAGCTTCAAGAACGGAAACTGCCAGCCGCCCAAGAAGATCGTCGCGATCAGCGCGCTAGAGGTCATCACTTCGACCAGCTCACCGAGGGCGAACATTCCCATCTTCATGGGTTGGTACTCGATGAAATATCCTGCGACGATCTCGCTCTCGCCCTCTGGAGCGTCAAACGGGATGCGCTTGGTCTCGGCCACCGCTGCGGTGAAGAAGACAAAAAATGCGAGTGGCTGCGCGAAAATACCCCACGCGTGGTCGACCTGCCACTGCACCATCTGCTCAAGGCGCACGGTCTGATAGACCATAAAGCAACCCACCAGCGACAAGCCCATAGTGACCTCGTACGAGACCATCTGGCTGGCTGCGCGTAGGCCGCCCAAGAGCGAAAACTTATTGTCCGACGAGCTGCCTGCGAGAGCGGCACCGAGGACGCCCGATGAGGCCATCGCGAAGATCACCAAGAGGCCTGAGTCGGCCATCGAGATCTGCAAGGTGATGTACTGCGCGGCGCTGTCCCAAGACTCGCCACCAAACACGCGAAAGCGATTATCCCAGTAGATACTCGGTCCAAATGGAATCACCGCAAACAAGCACAGCGGCGGCACCAGCGAAATGATAGGCGCTAAGTGATACAAAAACTTGTCCGCACCCGGTGGGACAAAGTCTTCTTTCCACAGCATCTTGATGCCGTCGGCCGCAGAGTGAAGCAGTCCCGCCACGCGAAACTCTTTACCGAACAGCTTAATGCTCGCGCGGTTTGGGCCCATTCGATCTTGAATCATCGCGCTCTGGCGGCGCTCAACCCACAGGAGCAGGGCTCCAAGGTTGACGAGACCAAACACGATCGCAAATACTTTGATCGCCGTGGCAATCCAGAAGGTGGCTCCTGTCATCATGACTTCGATACCTAACCGTTACACCGTTGAACGAGGAGTCCCCACATTGGGCAGCACTCCATCCGTCTTCTTCGAAAGAACCACTTCGATCCCGCGCGCGACCATCGCCGAACGCACCTCACCGAAGCGCTTGTAGCCCGTGTCTGCACCCGCTGTGGTCGCAATCTTCGCGATAGCTTCCCATGCTTGCATCACTTCGCCGCGTGCGCTCAGCGCGCGCTTGTAGCCCTGTGCAAGGCCCTTATGATTGATAAAGGTCCCTTCGCTCTCAGCCGACACCGCGACCGGAATCACCGTGTTCGCCACATCGACCCAAGCGCCATGCTCGTGCGTCGCCAGGACGATCACTTGCTTGCTCTCGAGCGCTTTAAGCGCATCCGCAGAGACCTCGGTGTCTTCGCCGAGCACCAAAATCGCCTCAAATTGTGACGCACGCTTAAGCAGGTCAGTCACGCTTGGCAAAGAGTCTTTGCCCGCTGCTTTAAGCGCTCCAGCGCGGTTTGGATTTTGATCCGCGTTGCGCAGGACCTTGTCTCCATCCCAGTCGGCTTTGCCTGTCAAAAACAGCTCGCCACCGACGGCGTTGCAGAAGTCTACTGCGACGATGTTCTCTTCGACGGATCGCTGCGCGGACAAAACCACCGCGATCGAGCCCTTGTGCTTCTTGAGCATCTCGCCGGCGCGTGAAAGCGCTTCAGTGCTTGCGACCTCGCCGCCTTCAATCTCGCCCTTTAAGAACCGATCTTTGTACACGCCCTCATAGGTGAGCATCCCATCGTCGCACATCCACCATTTGTTAACCGCCTCGTTTTCGCGAGGACGATTGCGAAACGCTGTGTTTTCGCGAGCATCTGCGTCAACCCACATGTTGCAGCCGGTCGAGCAGCCCGGACACACCGATTGGGTGCCTTTGAGCAACCACACGCGACCCTTGTGACGCCAGTGGCTCGTGGTGAGGGCGCCCACAGGACACACCCACTCAACCATCATGGTGTACTTGCCTTCGATCTCACGGCCGGGCGCTGTGATGATCTCGTACATGTTGCCACGCTCGCGCATGTCGAGCATCGAGTCGCCGATCACCTCGTCGCACACACGAATGCATCGTGTACAAGCGATACAGCGCTCGGCGTCGTACACAATGGTCGGTCCGAGCTGCACGCCTTTGGGCTTCTTGTTGGTGTCATCGCGCATGCGCTTCTTGGTCGCCTGCTCGGACATATAATAGTCCTGCAGTTTGCACTCACCGGACTGGTCGCAAATGGGGCAATCGACGGGGTGATTGAGCAGCAAAAACTCTTGCACGTTCTTGCGTGCGAGGGCCACGTTGGCGCTCGTCTCGCTCTTCACAACCATGCCTTCGGCCACGCTCATCTGACACGCTGGCTGAAGTTTTGGCTTCTTCGCAACGATGTAGTCTTTTTTGCCCTCGTCCCACACCAGGACGTCGAGCATCATGGCGCGCTGGTTTGCTGCCGGCTCAATCTCGACCAAGCACATGCGGCAGTTCGCCGCTACGCTCAGCCCGGGATGCCAACAGTAGTGAGGAATCTCAACTCCCTGCCGGTAAGCAGCTTTGATAATGGTGTCTCCCTTTTCAAAAGGGATCTCAGTGCCGTCGAGCTTAAAAGTCGCCATCGTGATGCCAGCTAGGATTCAGGTAATTTGCTTACGGATTAGATTAATACGGTCTCGGACCGGGGACGGATCGCGCGCTGATTGCTCAGCGGTCGCACTCTCCGCCGATCATGTTGATGCTGCCGAAGGTCGGGACGATGTCTGCCAACATTCCACCCTCGATCATGCCGCGAACGGCGCCGAGTGAGTAGAAGCTGGGGGCACGGACGCGGATGCGCCAGGGGTTTCCACCGCCGCGCGAGACGATGAAGAAGCCAAGCTCGCCGTTGCCACCCTCTGTGTACTGGTACACCTCACCGGGAGGAACATTCACGCCCTCCATGATAAGTTTAAAGTGGTTAATCGTGCCCTCGATCGTGTTGTACACTTCGTCTTTGGGCGGCAGAATCACACGCGGATCGTCGACCGACACACGGTTGTCTGGAGAGTTTTTCTCGATCGCGTTGAGCTTATCGACCGCTTGGACGCAGATCTTGATGCTCTGGCGGATCTCTTCGAGCCGGCACATAAACCGGTCGTAGTTGTCGCCGTCTTCACCCACGGGAACATCAAAATCAAACTCTTCATACCCAAGGTACGGCTTGTCTTTGCGCACGTCGTAGTCCACGCCTGTTGAGCGCAGCACAGGACCCGAGACCCCCCACGAGACCGCGTTGGCCTTCGAGAGCATCCCTACACCTTGCGTGCGGTCCAAGAAGATTCTGTTCTTCAAGAGCAGCGACTCGCCTTCGACAACGACCGCCAACACACGAGGGAGGACCAGCAACACGCGACCCAAGAAGTCTTCGGTGTCTGGGTTGGCGAGACCACCGATGCGACCGTACGAGTGCGTCATGCGCGCGCCGGTCTGAATCTCGACGATCTCCCAGATCCACTCGCGGGCCTTAATAAACCACAAAAACGGAGTGAAAGCACCGAGCTCCATCGCCATTGCGCCGCTGGACGTCAGGTGATCACAGATGCGCGCAAGCTCACCGTGCAACACTCGCAAAAGCTGCCCACGACGAGGCACAGTGATCCCCAACAGCTTCTCGACCGCGAGCGCATAGCCCACGTTGTTGAGCATCGGAGAGACGTAATTTAACCGGTCGGTGTACGGAAAAAACTGCTGCCACGTCCCACGCTCGCCCATTTTTTCTTGTGCGCGGTGCAAATACCCTGGCTGCACGTCGCACTCGCGAACGGTCTCACCATCAAGCTTGAGCACCATGCGGATGGTCCCGTGCATCGCGGGATGGCTTGGACCCATGTTGAGCGTCATCGGTTCTGCAGGAAGCTCAAGAGAGGCTTCGTCTAGTTCTTGATCGATTGATTCCATGTGAATTAGTCTTTTCGAACAATCGGAGCACGATCAAAGGGCATGCCTTCATCGCGTAAAAATGGCCCGAGCTTGTCGTGCGTCCCATCCCGGTACTGCACCAACGGCTGCGCTTTATCCGCAGGATAATCCTTGCGAAGCGGAAACCCTACAAACTCATCGTACATCAAAATGCGTGTGAGATTGGGGTGGCCTTTGAAGCGCACACCAAACATATCAAACGCCTCGCGCTCACCCCAGTTTGCGCCCAGATACACGTCTGACACAGTGTCCATCTCTGGCGACTCGTCCTTTAAGCGTGTCTTGATTCGCACGCGATGCTTCTTCGCAATCGAGTACACGATCAGATACACATCGAAGCGACCCTTTGTGTCGTCTTCGTCAGGATAATCCACCACCGAGAGGTCCACGAAGTAGTCGCAGCTGCACCGGGGGTCATCGCGCAAAAACAACGCGGCGGCCTTCCACACTTCGGGCTTTAAAATCGCGACTTCGTCACCGCGAAAGCTCGATGTCTCAAGCACCGCGTCACCAAACTGCGTCTTCAATCGGTCGAGCAACAGCTTCGACATGTCTTCATTTCTCCTGCAAATTCACTAACAAAACACGGATTCACGTCTGAGCGCAAAAAACGCTTACTCGTTTTCAGCCGGGACTTTGTCCTTCATCCGGACTTGGTACAGACGCTCAAGCTCAGGGGTTGTCCCCTTGGGGAGCACTGTGTTCTTCAAGATGGCCGGCGTTCGGTCGGTGTTGCCAATCTTCTCCATCAGCAACATCAAGCCGTCGAGCACCGCTTCAGGTCGCGGTGGACATCCCGGAATGTACACATCCACGGGGATAATCTTATCGATCCCTGGGACGGTCGCGTAGTTGTCGTAGAAGCCGCCGCATGAGGCGCAGGTCCCGAAGGACATCACCCATTTGGGCTCAAGCATCTGCTCATAAATACGGCGCAGTGCGGGCGCTTGGCGCTGCGACACGGTGCCTACGACCCACAACAAATCTGCTTGTCGTGGCGAAAACCGCGGCGCTTCTGCGCCAAACCGCGCGATGTCGTACTTTGGTCCCGCGGTGGCCATAAACTCCATACCGCAGCACGCGGTCACGAATGGGTATTGAAACAGCGAGTACTTTCGGGCCCAGCCCAGCAGATCTTCAAACTTCGTGGTGACAAAGCCTTCGTCGGCTCCAACGGTCATGTCTCCCATTCGAGTGCTCCTTTTTTCCAGCAATATACCAGGGCAAGTGACAACATCGTGAGAAACAGAATCATCTCTACGAAGCCCTGAATCCCAAGCGACTGGTACAAGCTCGCCCACGGATACAAAAACACCGCTTCAATGTCGAACACGACAAAGAGCAGCGCGGTCACATAAAACTTCACCGAGAGTCTGACATGCTTCGCACCCGTACTAGGTGAGCCAGACTCATACGGAATCAGTTTTTCAGCCGTCGGATTTTTTGGCCCCAAGAACGTCGCGAGCCCAAAGACGGCCAACGCAACGACCAAGGCAAAACCGACCATCATAAAAATGGGCCCATATTGATAGCGCAATGAGGTCGTCTCAATTGCGGTCAGGGCAGCAAACAGGTTTGGCACGGGGCAAGTGTGTAGCGGTTGCCAAAAATAGAGTCAATCACTCAGACACACACTCAAGATAAACGAGGGGCTCTCCCTCTGACGACAGCCTTTCTTCAAGCCTCACCTGAGCCCAATCCCCATTGACCGCACAAATTGCGCCGTGGACCGCTGCCCACCTCCCCCGACAGATGGCCGCTAGGATGCGCTTGGTCCCGACGGTGTGAAGCCAAGTTCCGTCTATTTTATGCTGGGATTTTCCATGAATTCGAGTTTTTTTGTGCTTGGATACCGCCTCCCAAACCACCCGCAATTCGCGCCCCTGTCCCCAGCGCTTCACGAGTTGTGTCAACTCGGCTTTGGCACTCCGCCAGGCCTTCGGCTCACTAAACTCTCTTGAGCGCTCGAACTCACTCACTGACGCCTCCCTCGTCCCCGAAGGGCTGAGCATACGTTCAGATATTAACGTGAGCTGAAAATTCGCCGTACAGACCTCTCCCGAGGGCGTCTTCAAGCCAAGCGCAAGGTCACCGCAGACCCCAGCACTGGCTTGGCCCCAAGCACCCTGAATGCTCACCACCAATGCCCGACCAGCATGCAACGTTGGGCGAAGCTTGACGCTCGCTGCACCAACAACCGGCTGCTCCCAAAGTGAGCGCTCCCACGGCGGGACTGTCTGAGCAAACGGGTGAGCCTTCACTCTCTCGACCGTGACAAGGCCAGCTTCGAGCGCAGAGCCGCTCACAGTGACACTTAGCCCGTCGCTCAAATCCCAGTCGCGAGGGACCACAACGGTCATCCCAGACAGCGCTGCTCCTGCTCGCCCACGCCGAACCTCGCTCACAACCGTTGGCCCTACTTTTCGAGCACTCGTTGAAGAAAAGCCAACTGTCGCTTCCACGTCTCGCGCGCGGCTTTTCGCCAAACAAAGGCATGGTAGGCATGCACCTCGTTTTTAAAATAATGCAGCTCGTGCTCGATCCCTTGGTCACTCAGCGTCTGTCCAAGCCTCCGCGTGTCGTCCAAAATCGGATCGGCCGTCCCCACTGCAGTAAACGTCGGCGGAAAAGGGCGCTCAAGCAAAGGCTTG
>JANNCG010000181.1:0-1618 GCA_031386385.1 Myxococcales bacterium | reverse complement strand
CGTCGTTGCCCATCCCCGCAGCGCTCTGAAGCGTCGGAAAATTCGTCAACAAGCTTTTGCTCGCGAGATCCTTGAGCGCGCGCGTTTTCGCTTCTGAGAGCCCCGCAGAGCGGAGCTTCGAGTCCTCGATCATCGTCAACTCCAGCGCAGTAGGCCCTGATGCGGGATCGAGAAATAGCGCACAAACACGCCCATAGATCGTCGCGGCAGCTTTGCCCGAGAGCTGCTGGTACACGATCGCCTCTGCAAGCGAGACAAACAAGCTGCTGGTCACTTTTGTCTCAAGTCGATACGCACCAACCTGCTTGATTACCTCGGCCATGGCTGGATCCACACGACTCAAGTGCGTGAGCGGGTCTTCCGAAATTTCGACCGCTCCGACGGCCATTTTGCGGCGAGTGACTTTTTTCTTCGTTCGGGTGCCAGGGTGCTTTGCCGTGGTGGGGGTGCGAGGTTTCACGCACAGAATTTCACGACGAAGCTGTCGTTTCGTCGAGAGAATTCGCGTAGAGTTCGGGACCCGTGCAACAAGAGCTCGAATCGATCGAGCAGCTCTACGATCTCGAAGAAGTGATTGGCCGAGGTGCCTTCGGCGAGGTCGTGCGCGCCGTAGATCGACGCACGAGCCAAAAGGTGGCGATCAAGCGGCTGGTGGGCGCACGCCATGACCCGCTCAAATATGAGCGATTTCGCAGAGAAGCTGCGCTGCTGTCCCAGGTCGACAGCGATCACGTCGTGCGGTACTTAGCGCACGGAGTAGACCGCGAGCTCACCCCATGCCTGGTGCTTGAGTGGCTCAACGGCGAAGATCTCGGGCGGCGGCAACAGCGCGCGCCGCTGTCTAACGCAGACGTGGTCCACTTTGCCCGGCAAGCCCTCGCGGGGCTCACAGCCCTGCATAGCCTAGGGATTGTGCACCGGGACGTGAAGCCGAGCAATTTTTTTCTCTGTGGCGATCCAGCAGACCCACAAATTAAGCTCATTGATCTGGGGATCGCGCGTGCGGTGACGGGACTGTCTGTCACGCTCGATGGCTTTCGAGTGGGGACGCCTTCGTACATGTCGCCTGAGCAGGCTCGCGGTGACGAGATCATCGGCCCGCGCTCGGACCTGTTTTCGCTTGGTGTCGTGATGTATGAGCTGCTCGCAGGGGCCAAGCCGTTTCGCGCAACGGACCCCCACGCGCTGCTCGCGAAAATTGTCCTACAACAGGCCACGCCCCTTCGATCGATTGTCGGGATCACAGTCCCAGGTGAGCTCGCAGAAATTGTGGGCCGGTTGATGGAGAAGTTTCCTGAAAATCGACCGGCCAACGCGAAGCTCGTGTTGGAGATGTTGCCCAACGAGCTGTCGATGTCGCGGCAGTCGGTTCCGCCGATGATAAACCCCGACGAGACCGCCACGATGGAGTTGTCGAGCTCGGGGCTGTCGATCTTCGCCGAGCGACGGGTGATCTCAGCGCTCTTTGCAGACTACTCGAAAGAGTCCTCGCGTCAGGATCGAGCGGCGTTTGAGCTCGCCGTCGCACAGCAGCAAGGCACGGTGCATCCCATCATTGGCGGTCGGGCTGTGGGAGTCTTTGGCTTGGCCCACTCAACGGGCTCTGAAATGGTGCGCG
>JANNCG010000178.1:0-4059 GCA_031386385.1 Myxococcales bacterium | reverse complement strand
TTTCTTTCTCTTTCTCTTTTCCGCGTCCGCGCTCTTTGTACTTCCAGTGTGCGGCGATCCCGAGCTCGGCCACCCGGTGCATCTCACGTGTGCGAATTTGAATCTCCATCCGCTGCCGATCGGGCCCCAACACCGTGGTGTGAAGCGACTGGTACATGTTGGGCTTCGGCAGCGCGATGTAGTCTTTGAACCGCCCCGGAATGGGCGTGTACGTCCCATGAATCACCCCCAGCGCCGCGTAGCACTCTGAGACGGACTCAACCACCGCGCGAAAAGCCACCACGTCATACACCTTCTCGTACTCAGTGTCCTGCGCGCGCATCTTTCGCCAGATCGAGTACAGGTGCTTCGCACGACCTGTAATTTCGCAGGCAAAACCCGCCTCATTGAGCCGATCAGAGAGCACCTTGCTCGTCTTGCGGATGTGCTCGTCACGCTCGGCCTGCGACGTGTCGATCTTCTCACTGAGCGTCTGAAAGCCCTGCGGTTCGACGTAGCGAAAAGCGAGATCTTCGAGCTCACCCTTCATCCAGCTGATCCCGAGGCGATTCGCCAACGGCGCAAAGATGTCCAACGTCTCGCGCGCGATACGCTCTTGAGCGTCGGGCTTCATGTGCGAGAGGGTCCGCATGTTGTCCATACGATCCGCGAGCTTCACCAGCAGGACGCGGATGTCGCGCGCCATGTGGATCAACATTTTTCTAAACGACTCCGCAGCGCGATCTTCTTTGCTCGTGAAGTTAAACTTCGAGAGCTTGGTCACGCCATCGACCAAGTAGGCCACCTCGTCGCCGAAGTTTTTCTTGATCTCTTCGATGCTCACGGTGGTGTCCTCTGCCACATCGTGAAGCAGTGCAGCGCAGAGTGAGGCAGTGTCGAGCTTCAAGTCTACGATGAGGTTAGCGACCGAAATAGGATGGGTGAAGTAAGCTTCACCCGATTTGCGCATCTGTCCGTGATGTGCACTCTCGGCGACGGCCCACGCGCGCTCAATCAGCGCAGTGTCCGCAGTCGGATGATACGCGGTAATTCGCTCAATCAGTTCAGCTACGGTACTCACAGTGGGTCCCTTCACTCTAACACGTTCGGCCTAAAAATCGCAGTGGTTGTGTGCTCTTGCCGACCTGAAGCGAGCACCGGTGTTAGAATCCCACGCTGAGTGAACCCGCCTGCAGTCCCCCCGAGTGTCCCCGCGTCCCCATCTCCCTGGCGCAAGCGTCTTGCAGCGATTCTTGCAGTCGGGACCGCGATGCTCTGGGTTCGCTGGTACAGCACGTCTGCGAAGGAGTCCACCGTGGCCGTCTCGCTCAGCGAGTGGCGGGCCGGGGTGCGAGAAGCCCATGTGTTAAGCGTGGCGATCGAGCAAAACGACGAGCGGGTTCAGCGGTTTGAGCAGCGCTTCTCGGCGCACGCGGTGCCCTCCATGTGGTCAAGCAGCGTGAAGCTAGCGGAGGGACATTATCGAATCCGTGTGGAGATTGTCAGCGAGAGTGGGATTCACGAGCGGCTCACCGAGGTCGACTACACCGGGCAGCTTATTCAAGCCGCGCCTCCGCGAGATTGATTGTTTTGCATTTAACGGCGCAATTAGGGCTTCTCAATCACAGCCTATTCGTTGTTTGATTGAGCCAATTCAATGCATCCAGAACTCATGCCCGCCGTCAAACTCCTAGTCGCCGGCGGTGTCGGCAATTTGGTTCTCTCTTTTTTGCTCGGCTGGCTTTTGTCCGCAAAGCGAATGAAAGAGCCCATGGACAAACACCGCTGGCTGCTCATCGCCCACGAGGTGTCACTGCAAGAGGGCATGATGCTCTTGGGACTTGGATTCGCGCTTCAGTTCGCAAAGCTGTCTCCATCGCTCGCGGTGACGGGCGCCTGGCTGCTCATCGCGGGGTCCATCTTTCAAGATCTCTCGGGAATCTTGAACTGGATTCGCTCAGTCGATGATCAGTTTAAGGCCAAATCAACGGGATGGATGGCGGCCACGGCCAACGCGATTCTCAACACTGCGGGCTTGGGGATCATCGCGTACGGCGTATTCGCTGGCCTTTAGGGCGCCTCATACCGCCGTATCGGTGGATTGATTGCTGCTACCATCACTCATAGGATGAGATTGAATCGCAAGCGGGCCGCGCAAACGGCGTTGAAATTTGCAGCGTTCGGTGTTTTTTCACTGCTGGAGCTGCTCGCGGCGGGCTGTGAACGCCCTAAACCAACCTGCGCAGTGCTCAACTTCGACGGAGGGATGCTCGATGAATCACAACCGCCTAACGATGCGCGACCGCTGACTGCGCTCGTGTACTCGCGTACCACAGGATGGCGACATGACTCGATCCCTGCGGGGCGAACCGCGATCGCAGGGGCGCTCACGGCGGCGGGCTACACGGTGACCCAGAGTGAAGATCTTGCGGTGATCACTGACGCACAACTGGCTGGATTTTCTGCGGTGGTACTGCTGAGTATCACCGGCGAGCCTTTCGGCGCGGATGATGGACCGCAGATGCGCGCGGTGCTGAACTACGTCCAACAAGGCGGCGGTATCGTCGGCGTGCACTCAGTCACCGACGAGTACCCGTGCGGAATCCTCCCCTCGCTCATCGGCGGCACCTTTCGCGCTCATCCCGGAGACGTGCGCCGCTCGCTGTGCACCGTCGTTGAAGCGCACCCGAGCACCCTGGCGTTTGGGACCACATTTACCGTCACCGATGAGATCCATATTTTTTGGAATTTTCATCCCGAAAATCACGTCACCATCCGGTGCACGGCAAACGACGGCGTCGAGCAGGTTCCCATCGCGTGGTGGCGGCAGATGGGGCGCGGGAGGCTGGTGGTCAACGCCCTTGGCCACGGCCCTGAGCGCTACGCAGACCCTGTATTTTTGCAGGCAATTGTTGATTCAACGCGCTGGTCTAGCGGTCGCTAACGAACGGAGTATTCGCCAACGCTAGGTCGTCGCTGCGCAGGCGTGTTAGACCATCCGCTTGAGTGTCTGACCCTTCGCACAAACCTGCACCGCCTGAAGCTTGGGAGCCCCTGCTTCGCCTTGCCCGAATTGCCACTCGCCCGCTTGAGCGCTTCTTGCAGATTCAGGCCGCGAGCGGGATTCTCTTGCTGCTCGCAGCCGCCATAGCCCTCGTATGCGCCAACTCATCCTGGGCGTCGGCGTACGGACATTTTTGGCACCTGACGCTCGGCGTTCGGGTGGGCGCGCTGAGCGTAGAGCGATCGCTTGAGTGGGTCGTCAACGACGTGCTGATGGTGATCTTTTTCTTCGTCGTCGGCTTAGAAATTCGACGCGAGATACACCACGGCGAGCTGTCCGATCGTCGCCGCGCGATACTGCCCGCAGCGGCGGCTCTCGGCGGAATGATCGCCCCCGCGCTCATTTTTTTGGCCATCGCAAGGGAGGGATCCATCCGGAGTGGCTGGGGTGTTCCGATGGCGACAGACATCGCATTTGCCGTGGGAATTCTCACACTCCTCGGCAAGCGCGTGCCCCCAGCGCTTCGTGTTTTATTGCTCGCTCTTGCGGTCATCGACGATCTTGGCGCCATCGTTGTGATCGCGCTGTTTTACTCAAGCGGGATCCTGTGGTCCTCGTTGCTCATCGCGGCCGGCGGGATTGGTGCCATCTACGCGCTGCAGGCCGTCGGGGTTCGTCGCAAGTGGATCTACATTATACCCGGAGCGCTTGTGTGGCTCGGAGTGTATCGCGCGGGAGTGCACCCCACCATCGCTGGAGTAATCATCGGATTGGTGACGCCCGTGCGAGCGTGGCTGGGCCCCGAGGGGTTTGTTCGCGATGTGCAAAAGACGCTCAACTCGCTCACCGACAGCACTCTGACCGGCCAAGATCCGCACGCGATGGCCGCGAGTGTCCGCGAGATCAACCACGCGCGACGCGAGGCGATGTCTCCTGTAGAGAGCCTGATTGAGACGCTTCACCCCTGGGTAGCTTTCGTGATCATGCCGCTGTTTGCCCTGGCAAATGCCGGCGTTTCCGTGAGCGGGACGCGGCTCAGTGCGGGCGGACTGACCGTGACGGCCGCTGTGGCTGCG
>JANNCG010000440.1:0-4402 GCA_031386385.1 Myxococcales bacterium | reverse complement strand
CTATTAAGCCGCGAGCAGAGGGAGATGGATGAATCGCTCGGTGCGATCTACGACAGAGGCCCAAACGGCGCACGAAGCGCAGGATTGGGCGCTGGTAAGGGCAGCGTAGCGAAATGGCTCGGCGATGTGCGCAAGTACTTTGAGACCGACGTGGTCATTGGGATTCAGAAGGACGCGATCGCCAGCAATGAGAAGCTGAAGGTCTTGCTCTTTGAGCCTGAATTGCTCGCAGAAGTGGTTCCGTCCGTCGAGATGGTTGGCACGCTTTTGTCATTGAAGAACATGGTCCCAGACAAAGCAAAGGCCGCCGCGAGGCAGTTAATCAAGTCCGTGGTCGACGAAATCCAGAAGCGGCTCAAAAACGCGATCGAGCGCGCGATTCGTGGGGCGCTTGATCGCTCACGCCACCAGCCCATCCCATCGCTGCCCAACATCGATTGGCATCGAACGATCCGACGCAACCTTAAAAACTACGTTCCTTCGCGAAAAATCGTGATTCCCGAGCGATTTCACTTCTGGGCGCGTCAGCATCGGAGGCGCGAATTCAACGTGATTGTCTGCATGGATCAGTCTGGATCCATGGCGGAGAGTGTCGTGTACGGGTCGGTGATGGGAGCGATTTTTGCGAGCATTCCCGCGCTTGAAACGCACGTCGTGGCCTTTGACACTGAGGTCGTTGATCTCACCGAACAATGCCACGATCCAGTCGAGATGCTCTTCGGAATTCAACTCGGTGGCGGCACCGACATCGAGCGTGCGGTCCGCTACTGCCAAACGCTCATCCGCGAGCCCGCTAAGACTGTCTTGATTCTCATCACCGACTTGTACGAAGGAGGCAATCAAGCGCGCTTGGTCCAGCGAATGAGCGAGATCACTGCCAGCGGCGTCAGAGCCGTATGTCTGCTCGCGCTGAGCGACTCGGGCGTTCCCACATACGACGAAAACCTTGCGAAAAGGCTCGCCAACGTCAACGTTCCTGCCTTTGCGTGCACACCCGGCGTCCTGCCCGAAATGCTCGAAGCGCTCTTCAAGGGGCAAGACGTAGCGAGCATCGCTGCGCAGTTTGATACGCAAAAACGAAACCGCGGTTAAACCGAAAGTTCAGCCCGTCTGCCGATTCAGCAGATCATTCAGTGAGCGACGGGCTTTGGGAGGGGACTCGAAAAGATAGTGCTCCATGCGAGAAAGCAGCGGCGTGAGAGACCTCAGATCAAGTGCGCTCACCGCAACGCCATCATGGGCGCGTGCGAGCGCTGCGGCAACATTCGCGGGGACATTGTCAGCTTTATTGAACACCATCATCCGAGGAAGATGTGAGAGGTCAAGCTCAACGAGCAGCTTCTCTGTACACTCAATGTGGGCCTCGTAGTTTTCATCCGCAGAGTCAATGACGTGCAACAAAAGATCGGCGTCGGCCGCCTCTTCAAAAGTTGCGCGAAACGCAGTGACCAGATCTTTCGGCAAGTCTCTGATAAAACCCACAGTATCGGTGACAACGACTTCGCGCACGGTGCGCGCCTCAAGCGGCTCGATCAAGCCTGCGGCGGTCAGTCCATCCGCGTCTGCATCAAGATCGAGCGCTTCATGAAAGAACCGAACACCAGGAACTCGCTGCTGCTGAAACTGGGAAAAATCGAGCTTTCGAGATCGGGGATCCAGCGTCGCAAACAGCTTATCAGCTCGGTAGACATCAGCGCCAGTGAGCGCCGTAAGAAGCGTACTTTTGCCAGCGTTTGTATACCCAATCAGAGCCACGGTCGCGACCTGTGCGCGCACCCGTCGAGACCGACGCTGCTTGCGTTGCTGACCCAGATCTTTTAGCTGCTTCTCAAGCTGCGTGATGCGATCCCGAGCGCGACGACCCGCGATTTCGAGTTTTGTTTCGCCTGGCCCTCGCCCACCAATTCCGCCGGTGAGACGAGAGAGCGAGTCGTCCTTCTGACCTAGCCGTGGCAACATGTACTTCAACTGCGCGAGCTCGACCTGCAATTTACCGTCGCGAGACTCGGCGCGTTGAGCAAAGATGTCGAGAATCAGCTGGGTCCGGTCGATGACCTTAAGCTCGGTAACCGCTGCGATGCTCGAAGCCTGGGCAGAGGACAAATCTCTGTCAAAAATCAGCATTTCGGCGTCCAGTTGCATAGCGCGAAGCACCACGTCGTCGAGCTTTCCTCGACCCAAAACAAAGCGCGGATCAAGCTGCTCACGGACCTGAGTCATCGTGTCAGCGACAGAAACGCCGGCGCTTCGGGCGAGTTCGCGGAGCTCTTGTACGGAGCTCTCCATGCCTTTTGCATGTTTTTTGTCCGTGACGTGAATGAGCACCGCACGGGACTCTCGATTTTGCACCGGCCGAGCGCGTCGAACGCGAACAAACTCTTCTTCAAGCGAACGAACGAGCGTGGCGACATTCTCACCCAGCGCGTCATTGAGCGACATCGGCCCATGCTCAAGCCAGAGTTGTCCGTCTGGATTTTCGGGCAAAACATGCGCAAAATGCAGATCGCCGACTGACGCGTCCGCGTTGAGCAAAATGGCACAAACAAGATCCAAGCGAAGACGCGACAAGTCGACGAGGTCGTCCTTGGTCAATTTTTCGCCCTTCAAATGGGTGTGGATTAACCGAAGCCCACGCAAGCGATCACCCGCGGCACGATGACGGCCGAGGTCCGGAAGCATGATCTTGTTGGCGTCACCAACAATCACCGCATCTACGTGACCTGCCCGCTGTAACAAGACAGCGACCTGCCGCCCTGTGACCGCTGACGCTTCCGCGAGATTTTTCGCCAACTCGACGCTGACTATTTGCTCCGGAGCGACCCGTCTTCGAAACAAGCGCTCCAGTGTGCGAAAGTCCGAGGGCGAAAGACCGATAGTGTTGCCTTGTATTTGCAGAGTCGTTCTCCAGCATCCAGATCGTAGCGGTTAAGACCCACAGGACGCAAATGAGTAGCAAGAATAGATCTGGCTACGATCAACGCCCAGCGCAAGTGCGCCGCCTCGATTTGCGGCATGCATCTATCAGAGCAACGGTTGAGTGAACGCGAAGTTACACGACCCACATCCGTCAACGAGATGTGATCAAGTTGTCAAAACCACGCGCGCCACGAGAACTCGATCGCGGGGCCGACACTCAGAACAGTGTTAGCTCGCGAGAAGAATTTCTTGCTCCACTTGGCAGGACCTCGTTGGAGTGCTAGAAACATCTTGAACCGTATGTGCGTCTTCCGACAAAACGGAATCGTCGATACAAACTTAGGTGTTTGTTTTGAGACTGTGAGTGACTCACACAAACACGAGGAGAAATCCTCGTCGAATGTGCCTGATGAGTTCACATTCAGATCGAGCGATGTCGGCCCACGCACACCACGGCCCGCGAAGGTGCAGGCTCGCACGAGCTTGAACAATGATGTTTTGAGAGAGAGTGGCAGCACTTTCGATCACACCTTCACGTGCAATCGAACAGTACGCCGCATGACTTTGGATGTGCGGAGAGCTGTTCCACCAACAGAAGGCCTATTGGTTTGTGGGCCGGTCATCTGACCGGTGCCCGCCTAGGCTGCGGCTGTCGCCGCGGGAGAAAACATACAATCATGAAACCAAGTCCCAAACGTCTTCTTACCGGAGGCGACCCGCGGTAGTAGGTTTAAGCGCGCAATCCCATCGTGAGTCTATCTCGATGCAGCGCGCTGTCTGATACCTACCCAATCGACGGGACCAAGCGGCTCCAACTGAAGTTCAGTTGGGGCCGCTGCTTATTTTTGCTATGTGATTTTCTGTGAAATTGAATCGATGAACCACAACTCACGACGCGAAACCCCCACAGAATTAGTCTATGGCTACCGCGCCTCAATGGCGGTGCTCAAAGCGCATACGGCAAACGTGCAGTCCGTGATGGCGATGGCCGAGCACCGAGGAGAGCTTGAGCGAGCGTATCCACGCCTCCGCGTGCAATATGTCGATGAGTCAACACTCCGACGGAGCACAGAGAGCAAAAACCACGAGGGGATCGCTGTGCGCATGCACCCTCGCAAGTGGACCTCGATGAAAGAGCTTTCGCAGTTGTTGCTTTCGCGCAAAGGGATCTGCGTGGCGCTTGACCGGGTCAGAAATCCATATAATATAGGAGCTATCATGAGGACTGCGGCGTTCTTCGGCGTCGACGCGGTTCTGCTCGGCTCGATCGCGCCGGAGCCAGCTTTACCTGAGGACGCCATTCGCGTGGCGGAGGGAGGCGCTGAGTTGACCTCACTTGCACGCACCACGGACTTGGCACACTCGCTCAGCGCGCTTAGGACAGCCGGAATTCGGGTGACCGGCGCGGAGTCGGACGGCGCCCAAGATTGGACCAAATGGCTCCCGAGGTATCCGTCAGTCTTCGTTGTCGGTCATGAGCGTGAGG
>JANNCG010000436.1:0-24523 GCA_031386385.1 Myxococcales bacterium | reverse complement strand
TTTTGTCTCGCCAAACGAGATTCAGTGCACTGTCGCTCCACATGCACAGGGTGACGTTCCGATCACGGTGACCACTGGCGCAGAGACCACCACGGTTGCCGATGCATTCAACTTCTACGAAGCCGCAGACCCCAACAACGGCGGCTTCGGCGGTGGCGCAATTATCGGAAGCATCAATGTCGCAGTGATTGATCTGCTCAGCGGCGACGCCATTCCGGGTGCTTACGTGTTTCTTGGAGAAAATGCCCGCGTTGCGCCCCCTATGTCGGGGCCAACGAATGAGCGTGGACAGGTCACACTTTCCGCTCCCGATCTGCGCGGACCCGTGACGATTACGGCCAGCGCACACTGCCATGCTTCGAGTACGTTCATCTCGATCGATGGCCGAGATGCAACGATCTTCTTGATTCCGTTTCTTGCTCGCGTTCCTGGCGTTGACTGTGGGATGGGTCCACCAATGGGCGGGCCGCCTCCGCAGCCAGTGTTTGCTGCAACGATTGAGGGGCAGCTCGTTTGGGCCGGCGCCCGAGAGTTCGGTCCCAACCGCTGGGACAACATTCCCTTTCCACGCGCAAATGAGCGTCGTGTTGCGTACGTCATGACGACCACCGCGAACATCTTCTCAAACAACCCCGACCCCGGAATGGGCGGCGTTGTGGTCGAAGACCTCATGCGTGCCGGACCCCGCGGATTTCCCTATCGAATCGTCGCACGTCCTCAGGCGCTTGCCGTGTACGCTATCGCAGGACTTGAGCGAACAGACACGATGCCTCCACGGTTCACACCTTACGTGATGGGTGTCGCTCGCAATGTGCTCGCATCCCCTCGGGCAAACGTTCCAAACGTGGACGTTGATATGAACATCCCGCTCGATCACGAGACCAGCGTCGTGCTTGAGAACATGCCAATGCAAGACATGCAGAAGCCAAACCGCTTCAAGGTCGAGAACTGGGTCGATCTGGGTGGCGAGGGCGTGATTCCTCGTCCCGACGTTGAAATCGAGCGCACTTCGGCGGCTGATCCGTTTCGTCTCGTGGCTCAACCCGCGTTTTTGGGATCGCTCGCTGACGCGCGAATGATCGTTCGAAGCACGTACGCAACGGGTGCAGACCTTGATGTTCCTTCGTCCGTGGTCCTCACCGCAGGTATCAACAACCCCGATGACCAACTCACGGTTCGTGACTGGGTCGGTATTCCGCGAATTGTCGAGCCCGCAGATGGTGGAATGCTCAACGCGGCTCGCCGGATTCGGATCGAGCAAAATGGCGCAAATCCTGACTTTTTCTGGAGCATGATTTCTCAGATCGTCAGCGGTTGCCACTCTGGCTTTTACCTCGGCGATGTCGTGTGGTGGCAACATCACTTCCCAGGGACCGCGCGCGAAATCGCGATCCCTGACATCTCCATGATCCCCATGCTCAACGACATGCCACGTGGTGTCTACCAGCTCTCTGTGTGCGGACTTCGTGTCAGCGGCTTTGACTTCAACAACTTTAACTATCGCTGGCTGAACCGGTTCTACTGGACTGCATACTCTGGCAACTTGGTTTCAGTCGTTCGCTGAGTCGCTCGCTGAACTGGAGGGGTTCGCGGGGCGTTTGAGCAGGTGGGGAATCGTGATCTTTACGGTCCGTTCAGGTGAGACAATCATTGCTCCTTGCTCGCCCTTTTCGTACGATTGCGACCATGGCTCGAACTTTTCGCTTTGGCTTGCTCTTCACAACGCTCGCTCTGACTTCCGTTGCAATGTTTGGCTGCAGTCCAATCATTCGTGCGACGGGAGACGTGGTGTCCGTTGTCCCCGACGGTGGTGTTAACACCGCCAATCGCGTATGGAATCCCTGTCCACCGGGCAACGGAAGGTGTTTTGTGAACGCCGCGATGGGCGTGGATCTTGCGCAGCAGTGCGTCATGAACGGCGAGTTTAGCTCGTTTAGCGAGATCGATTGTAAGGCGCAAAATCTCTCGTGTTTTCAGAGCACTGGACCAACCGGGTTGATCACTGCGCGATGTGTCGCGTGCCAGCCTAACCTCATCCGCTGCTCCGACGATGCGTCTGAAGTTTGGCAGTGCTCGCCAGAGGGGGATGCCTACGACGTGACCCGAATGTGCGATGTCGCCAACGGCGAAGCCTGTCGCAACGGTCAATGCGTTAACCTCTGTGCCGACAACTCCATCGCAAATACGAATATTGGTTGCGAGTACTTCGCGGCAGATCTTGACAACGCGGTCGTCGGCGAAGGCCGCAGCGCGGCATCGCAGCAGTTCGCCGTGGTGGTATCCAATCCCGATCCGGTGTTGACTGCGCGTGTTCGCATTGAGATTAACACCGCTCCGCTTGGGATGCCGCCGGTCACTCGCATGGTGGCCTCTGCAGTAATCGCTCCAAACGATCTTGAGACCTTTCGTCTCCCGGCTCGCGAGTTGGATTGCTCAGCTCCGGGAACTTTTAATACCGGGACGCACACGTGCCTTAGTTCGAACGCGTATCGGGTCGTCGCAACGATCCCGGTGATCGCTTACCAGTTCAATCCGCTTGAGAACTCATCGGTGTTCTCTAACGACGCTTCCCTTCTTCTGCCCACGAACTCAATCTCGGGCGATTATATCGCGTTGAGTTGGCCGCAGACGATCGCTCGTAGCGACAACCCCATGACCAACTTTGGCGAAGACCTTCGTGGCTTTTTGACCATCGTCGGGACCGCTGCAAATACTCGCGTGAGAATCACGCCGACGGCTGCAGTCGTTCCGACCGGACCGATGGGACCGCTCCCGATGGGCGCCGCAATCGGCCGTCCGTTTGAAGTAACGCTTGGTGCTTTCGACGTGCTCAATCTTGAATCCGGTGCATTTGGCGCGGATTTTACGGGCTCCCGCGTTGAGCCTATGGGAGGTGCCGTTGCGGTGTTTGCAGGGAGTGAGGCCAGCGATTCTCCGGCATGGACAACGATGAGCGAGCGCGCTTGTTGTGCTGACCATCTCGAAGAGCAGTTGGTTCCTCGCCGTGCCGCCGGTTCGCAGTTCGTGATGGTTCACATGCCATCGCGCTCGGCTGCGGTGCGAGCGGCCGGTGCTCCTGTCGCTGTTGTGAGTGAGCCGCAGTGGTTCAGACTCGTGAACGTCGGCAACGACATGGCCGCAGTCGACACCACGATCTTGATTGACCCGCGAAATCCCGCGCAAGGGACGCTGTCCTTCAACCTTGCAGCAGGCGCACAACGCACGCTGCGGACGCTCCAAGACTTTGAGGTCTCTGCGGATCAACCGTTGTTGGGATCGACTGTCACGGGCTCACAGGGCACCACTGGAATTCCCGTGGATCAACCCGGTGGTGACCCGAGCATGATCTTGGTCCCGCCCGTGCGCCAGTGGCGCTCGCGATACGTGTTTCTAACACCGGACAAGTACGCGTTTGACTTCGTAACCATCGTGGCACGTCCACCGGTCCACGTGACTTTGGACGGCACAGCGCTCCCCTTTGCAGATTGCCCAATGACCCGCGCCGATACCTGTGTGCCAACGGCAATGGTCCCCTGTCCGCCACCAAACTATGTGGTTTATCGCTGTCAACTGTCGTTTCCGCGCATCACGCCCACCCGGCGCGCTCCCGACAACGTTCTGCCCGGACGGCAGCAAGATGGTGTTCACATCGTGGAGAGCGATGACCGGGACCAAGGTGTGTTAGTCATTGTGAGTGGATTTGATTCGTACGTGGGGTATGGCTACGCCGGTGGAACACGCACCGAAAGTATCAACTAGCGTAATCGCAGCGATTGTCAGCCTCGCGCTGACCTCGCACACGTCATCAAGCGAAGCCCAAATCGTCGAGCGGGCCCCAATTCGTGTCGCTGTTAGTCACGGAATCGAGGGTGCGCTCGCAGAGTTTAGCTGTACCGACGGCGATCAGAGGCAGCTTTTGTCCGACCGGGCGAGCCGAATATTGTCAGCGAACAATGACGGCTTCGTCGCAATTGATTCTGGCTCACTCTTGGGGTTTGCCACGACGACGCAGCTTGCGATCACATTCGATCGTGCAGCGTTTGCCCAGGCCATTAGCGATTCAGGGTGGCATGCACTCGTTGTTGGACGTCGAGACATCGCCGCGCCGCGGGCAACTTTTGTGCGCGCAGCGGAGGCGCTTCGAGACGCCAACGTCCCGATGGTATTTTCAAACCTCCGTTGCAGCGCGCCGGCGATGGAGGTCTGTGATGCGATTCTCGACGCAACTGACGCGCCACCATTGATCACGATTCAAGGGCAGGTGGTGGCCATTGTGTCTGCCATTCACCCCTCGGCACTTGCCCATGTCGCGAGCGATCGATCAGCAGGATTGCAGCTCGAAGCGCCGGACGCAGCGATCATTCGAGCGACCGCTGAGGCGCGCTCGCGCGGAGCAACTCATGTGATCGCGGTGTATGAGCCGCGTCGAGATGACCCCGTAGCGGATGCCCTCGAGCTCTCACGACTTATCCCCGTTGAGTCCGCCCCGGATGTGCTGCTTGTCAATGATGTCTCTCCAATATTGCGCCAAGCCCTGAGCGGTGATCACTCTCGTATGCAGATTCTCGCCACTCCACGCAGCGGCGTGAATCGGTTTGTGATTCAGCCCGACCGAGTGACGACACCGAGAGCATCGACGGTGCCACCGCCAGCGTCACTTGGTTCATTTCAGTCAGCATTTGCACAGTCCGTATGCGCTCATGAGTCAATCGCGCTTCGCGGAGGGCTGCTTGAAGTACCACTCAATGCGCGAGCCATGACTGAGCTGCTAGGGGACGTCGTTCGGCACTACGAGCGCGCCGATGTGGCAGTGATTAACTACGGAGTCGTTGATCGTCGGCACTATGTTCCGCTGCGTGGAAGCATCCGGCGCTTAGACGTTTTGCTGGCGCTACCGTTGGACAACACCCTCCGACAAGCACGAGTCACCGGCGCAGTTTTGCGCAAGGCGTTCGCGGCTGCTGCCCAAGATCGCTTTATGTTTCGCGGCATGACCCGCGACGGGGACGACCTATTAGTCAACGGGCGTGCGGTTGAGGATGACTCTGAATACACCATCGCCGCGACGGATTTTGTGGTCGATATGCATGTGCTTCCGGAGAGCACGGTGTGGACTCCGTTTGGCACTCGAACCGCTCGCGAAGCGCTCTTGGGTTATCTGAATATTCCACGCACTTTTGATCCGCGTCGAACGGCCGACGATCTGACTCACATGACGCGCTGGCTTTTCTCGCTGGGTGTTTCGGGGACGCTCACCAACGTGAACCTCAATAATCCGGCGACGGACATTCTCACGGACGCACAGTTGTCTCGAAGCGAAGCGCTGAGCGCGCAGATGAGTATTGACGCACGAGCGAACGCCAACCACCCTGACTATACCTTCGAAAACACGCTGACGGCCCGCTATGGAATTGCTCGTACCCTTAGCGCTTCAATGATGATGATGGGGACAACGGCGCCCGCGATTTCTGAAACAGCCGACCTCATCTCGCTCCGAAGCATCTTCGCTTTTCGCGGTCTGCAGACGCAGAGCAAGCGCTGGTATGTGCCTGCTCCCTACGTTGAAGTGTACGCAGAGAGTGAGTTTACCCGTCCCGACACGCGCATGTATCACCACCTCGAGTTGCGACCCACTGGCGGTGCACGCTTCGCAGTGGCCGATCGGTTCAGTGTGTTTTTTGGCTACGGCGCCTCTGCTGAACTTCTTGCTGATCGGTCGCAGCTACCACCAGGGCAGAGCAATATTCTATCGACCTTTCAGCTCGGCTGGGTGCTGCAGCCAGGCAAGTTTTTTTCAGTCGGAGATCGCGAAATTCAGTGGGATTCAACGCTTGATTTGGCCATTCGCGATGTCTTTCGGTTTCCGGGACTCCAGGTCCGCGCGCACGCCGGTCTCCGCGTGCCATTGATTGGACCGCTGTCTCTCACCGTCGCGTACGATCTGTTTCTTCGCTACCTTGCCCTTGAAGATTCAGGCGACGGACGCACGAGCGCATTGGGCTACGCCGGTGATCTAGAGATTGGCTTGGGTGTCAATCTTGCCCGTGGCGTGCAAACGTTCGTGCGGTAGAAATCGTCGGTTTTTGGCGCTAGGTCACGCTACCGGTCGTTGCGCATTTGCATTCGACCACGGACCATTCCATGTGGGATTTGACCGGTGTTTTCCGCTGCGTGAGGTTGCTGCGGCGGCGAGTCCACTTCGGGGCGCACCACGGGGGGTTTAGTCGTCACTTGAACGTTGAGAGTCTGCGAGGTTGAGTGACCGAAGCGACCGTCTACAACCTCAAAGCTATCGCTCTCTTCGCGCCGCGAGACGGCGTTTGCTGCCATTGCGCCGGCCGCGAGGGTGGAGGCGATCGTAGCCGCGAGGACTGCGACCTTGCGTCGGGTCTTGCGCTTCTTCGCAACGCCAACCGGGCAGTCTGCTGTGAGGATCGTGCCATCGTCTCGGCGGTAAAACTGTGCACAAACATCGCCGCCAGCCAGGAGTTTTTCTGCATCTTCGGTGCTCAGTGAGCTGAGGTCGTACACGTTTTTGTCACAGGAGCCGCAGTGTCTCACCCGATCGTCGCCGCGCATCGAATCCCACGGAACATTGCACGGCGAGGCGACATACATTTTCTGCAGCAGTGGGAGTGAACGCCTCTTGCCGCCAGTGCCGGTGTATTGGTTTAGCTCAGCGTAGACCTCTTCAAGCTCTTTCACTGTATTGTCCACCAGCGACGTTGCGTCTGTTGCCGCGCGAATTTTTGCTCTCAGCGCTGCCACCTGAGTCTCTAGCTGTTCTTTGCGGTCTTTGAGTGCTTGTTTGTCGTTGCGATAGCTCATGAGAATCTCCCAATGTGCGTCGGTAGTTTGTTTCGACGGCACACTGAGAGATTCGTTCTTGTATCGATGAAAAATAATAGCGAAGAGGAGGACTATAAGCCGAGTTCTGTTCGCGCTTGGGATTGCTCCTTTTGCGCGCGACACTCATTCATCTTGTTTCACAGCCGTTACCGACTGCCTCTAGCGATCTATACCCGCGAACTCACGGGACAGACGTCAATCCCGACCGCCTAACGGTGGTTCGCTTATTCGATCTTGCTCCGGGTGGGGTTTGCCAAACCGCCATCGTCACCGACAGCGTGGTGCGCTCTTACCGCACCTTTTCACCCTTTGCTAACGGACCGAAAAACATTCGTTTTACCTGCAATTTTTCTGTCGATTAGCGGACTAATTCTCTGTTGCACTTTCCTCGGGCTCGCGCCCACTGGCCGTTAACCAGCACCCTTGTCGTCTGGTGGAGCTCGGACTTTCCTCCAGCGCCAAGACTTTCATCTCAGCCGCCGGCGAGTATCCATCTTCCTCTTCTAGTCACGGACCCTACGCACCCCAAGGGGTCATGAAAAGAGCGAAACGTGAAAAACGTTGCTGTCCGATGAACCGCCTACTTAAACGCGACGTCGCCTCGCATCATGCTGCGGTCGGGGTTGGGTCGAACGCTCACCGCACCGCCCATTCGTTGATGGGTTGGCTGGGGTTGAACCACGTTGACGTTGGGATTCACTACCGGATCTGCGGGGAGGACGGTAGGCGGCTTGTCGGTGATCGTCACGCCAAGGGTCTGAGGCGTTGTGTTGTGGTTGGTCATCATGGTCGAGGAGCACTGCTCTTCAGGCTCGTCGCCTCGAGAAAAAACTGAAGCAGCCAACGCGGCACCCGCTACAGTCGAGGCGATTGTCGCCGCGATGACCACCGCTTTTCGGCGAGTTTTGCGCTTCTTTTCAACTCCGACAGGGCAGTCAGCGGTCAAGATCGTCCCGTCCTCGCGACGATAGTACTGAGCACAAATGTTGTTATTTTCTGCGAGCAGTTTTTCTGCTTCGACCGTCGTAAGCGCGCTGAGATCGAACACTTGCTTATCGCATGATCCGCAGTGGCGGACACGCTCGTCGCCTTGCATTGACTCCCAAGGCACGTTGCACGGGGAAGCGACAAAGATGCGCTGCAACAATGGCAGCGAGCGTTTTTGGGTCCCGTTTGTCGCGTAAGAGTTGTACTCGGCGTACAACTCTTCGAGCTCTTTCACTGTTGAATCGACGACCTTGTTGGCCTCTTTGCCCTCGTGAATCTTTGCCCTGAGTTCGCCTAGCCGTTGCTCAAGCTGGAGTTTGCGGTTGTTGAGGGCTACTTGATCGCTTCGATATGTCATGGTGGGCTCCTGCGAAAACGGGTGCTTTTGAAGACGCCAAAAGTGACAATAAGTTTTGAATATTCTGCGATTTCTTCAACGGTGGGTGCCCGCTGCGACCGAGGCGCTACAAACGTCGCAGAAATTCAGCGACATTTCTCCCAACTTTCATGCCTGCTGTATAGATCGGGATCTGTGGGGGGCCGCCGATACTTGTAGGGAAGAGGCCTCCATCTGCGACAAAGAGCCCCTTGACGTGGTGGTGCTCGCCCCGACTGTTGACGACGCTTTTGCGCGGGTCGCTTCCGGCTCGCATGCTGCTCATTGGGTGCACTGCCGTCATGGGGAGGTTGTGCGCTGCGACATCGCTCACGGTGAGTGGGACGAGCCCTCTGCGTGAGCGCACGATCCTTGCGGGCGCGAAAGGAAACACGACCCGGTCGGCTCCGGCGGCGAAGAGCAACTCTGCGGCGTTTGTCAGCCCTTTTGCGAGCTGCATGCGATCGTCGCGTTCCAATTCGTAGTCGATGGTGATGCGTCCATTCTCGACGCTCACCCGCCCGGAGCTACGGTCGTGCACCATCGCAGTGAGCACTGCCATGTGCTTGTATTGTTGCATCGCGGCAAGCCACTGAGAGCCCACTCCAGGCATCATCGCTGCGGTGCCAGCGGGGTGCGCGAATGCCGGAATAATCCACGTCCGTCGGTCGCTCCGCCGATGAAAATCGAGCCACTCAGTGCACTCAACCGACTGCGGAATTCCACGCCATGCACTGACGTCTTCGTTTGGAAAGATCCCTGCTACAACGCTTGCAGGATGCACATGGAGCCCCCGTCCAACGCGTCCAAATGGGTCTGGGAGTCCTGACCTTAGCGCGATGGCAGCACTGCCGACCGCGCTCGCTGATAAGACAACCGTGCGGGCGTGGACAGTAATCGTTCGGCCAGTGAGTTTGTCGCGAGCAAGCACCCCGGTGACCTCGTGGCGGTTGTGCAAAACGCGCTCTACTTCGGTGTTGACCCGGACCAACGCCCCTGCTCGTACCGCCTGAGGAATGAGCGTCTTGCGGGCGTTATTTTTGCCGTCGTACGCGCAGCCCAACTCGCAAAATCCAGAGCGTGTGCAACCCTCGCGGTTATGCTGCAGCCGAGCGTGGCGCCAGCCGAGGGATTGTGCTCCATCCTGGAGCAATTGGTTTTGGGGATTGACGTCGAGATCGTCGATACGAAGGACACCAAGATCTCGTTCTACTTGAGAAAATACAGAAGACAACGCGCTTTCTTCCCAACCCTCAAGGCCATCTTCTCGCCACTCTTCGAGGACTTCTGTCGGGATCCGCTTGCAGAGATTTTGGTTGTGGATCGTACTTCCACCCAGCCCTCGGCCTTGAAGTATGAGCAGGGAGCGATCGCGATTCATCCGCCCACCGCGCTCTTGATAGAGCTGAGGCAGCATTTCATCCTCGCGCTGCGAAAAGGACTCCACCGGATGATCCGGTCCTTCTTCGAGCAAAAGCACAGACGCTCCTGATCTTGCAATCTCGCGCGCTGCCATCGAACCTCCGGCTCCGGCACCCACAACGACCGCGTCTACGTCGAACGTCTCGCGATCTTGCAGCGCAATCGCGACGCTTCGCGCGGGACGCGGAGAAGACCGATCAAGAATCGAGGGGACTCGCGGTCCCTCATAGCCGATCGTCGTCCATGTCTGCGCGTGTCGAAAGTACCCAATCGCCGTGAGTTGCTTTAGCGCCGAAAATCCCGTTCGCAATAGCGCGCTCGGAGAGCGTTCTAAACTGGATAAGACGCGTTTTTGCGTATCTAACGAAGTCTCGGTAAACGGGGATGTCGAGCCAATCGCCAGGGGTGCCACGTGCTGCACAAATTGCAGCATGGCTCGGAGATCTCTGAGATCACTCTTCGGAAGATCACGCAAAAATTCTTCAATCCACCGCGCGACGCCGACCGATTTGGCGGGGACAAACCCAAGCGTTTCAGCGGAGCAAAGCGCCTCGGTGACGCTCTGGAGAATTGCAAACTCGGCCACAGAGAGACACACCAGCGCCCGCCGATCAGCCAGACTCACACGCGCGGTCGTATTGGCTCGTTGATGCTTGAGTGCGACGGCGGTGATCGCTGCCGACGGTGCGATGCAACATGCGAGGGCGAGCGACTGACGACGAGTGAACTTCATTCTGTGCTTTTGGTCCGATGCAAGCATACACTCACGCCCATCTTTCTGTGCGTCATGTACTTTCATCTTTACTCGCTCTGAGCACGGGCTTGGTGACGTTGGTTCCGCTGTGTGCCCATGCGGACGCAACGGCGCTCTCGGTGCGATGGTCGACAGGCGAGCGCGATCCGCAACGTGCGATCGTCGCGCTCAACGTGGACGACGACGACGAGGACGGGGTGCCGGACGGGCTAGGCTCGCCCGCACGATCCGTGCAACGAGACGATGAGCAGGTACCCATCACCGTTGAACTCGACGCGCGCGGACCGCTGCACATCGAGACACGTGGTGGATTGCGGGTCGTTGATAGTACCTCTGCGATTGTAGAGCAGGCTGATTTCGCCCCTGCCCAACGGCACACGGTCAGACTGATGGGTGTCGCTGCGAGTGAGCGAGGCGATGATGCTCGGCTGTTGATCTCAAGCGGTACCGCTGCTGCGTCGATCCCCGTTACGGTGGTGGCGATTGCCCTTTTAAATGGTGACAACAGCATCGTCTGGCCGCACCGAGATGCGGTTGGATTGGCGCGGCGGATCACAAACGACGACTCGATGCCTCGAAATTTTCACTGGCTCGAAGGCTCTGGTGATCGCAATGATCTACGAGTCGAGCTCTGGGATCCCGGCGCTTCGATTGCCCCAGCGGTCACCGTTGAGGCCGTCGTGGTGCACTCTGAGGGGATGTTTCACGCAGGCTTTCATCGCAGTGTCCTTAGAAATGTCCCCGTGCTTGCCGGGGGCCTTGCGACGCCTGCTCGCTCGCGGTATTTTCGGTTGGTGGGCGATTTAACTGATCAGAATGCGCCTGGCACCCAAGGTCAGTCCTTGCTCGTCGCCCTGAGAGACCGAGTTCGAGCGAGCTACCGTCGGGCGGGGGTTGCGGGAGAAGTCTCTTACGACGTTCGTGTTGGCCGTCCCGGAAACGAGGACTCCCCACTCGCCGCCCGTCGCGCTAACTGGCGGCTCATTGCCATGAGAGGCTCCGTCGGCGGTGGTCCGGTCATCGGTGGCAACGACGCGTCGGCAACCACCTTGCTTCGCGAGCAGCTCCAGATTTCAAACGAAATTTATCTACAGTGCGCGGTCAGCTTTGGTTCACCTAGCCAAGCGTCCATCGTGATCGCCGATCCACCACAAAACACGCTGCTCGCTGTGGGAGACGATGACGGATTGCAGGCTCGCGGGGGTGAGATTCGTTTTCGAGTGGGTGGGCGTAGCATCTCGGCACTTCACACGGAGCCCGGCTGGACCCCTTTGCAGACCGCTGAGGCTATCGCTCAAGCGATTCGTGCGCTTGGTCTCAACGTACGAGTCACTGCAAATCACCGGACCGATTATGCCACGTATGGAAGTGCAGACGTGCAGGTGAGGGATAGCCGTGGCCGAATTTTGGCCTTCGAGGCAGAGCCAACTGCACCCCTTACGACGGACCGTCAGCAGCACGTCGAGATTGGCGCTGTCGATCTGCACGATGGGCTTGATGAGTTTCAAAATATGAACTCCGCGAGTGGGACTCTCGAAGAGCGCACGCTCATGAAGACGCTGATGGACGATGACCCCACTACCGTTGACCTCATCGTCGTGAACCGGTTCACTCGAGGCACTCGGATCGGCGAGGCGTTTGTCGAGGGCGACGGTGGCGCAATCGTGAACGCGTTATTTCTCGATCGGACGGGCATCGCGGCTCAACGTGAAGCTTGGACGCAGTCGCATGAGATTGGTCACATTCTGCTTGATCAACCGTGGCATCCCGACAACCTCGGCCCCGATCGGCCATGGCTATTGATGGACGCGGATGCCAGCATGCCTGCGGTGAACGGGCCCAAACGACTGATTGACGAAGAATGTGAGCGAATTCGCGAGCGATCAGGGACTCACAGCATCCCCGCGCTGCTTTCGATGTTTGATCCGGCTCAGCGTTCGCCTCGCGCTCCTGAGTTTGCAAGCTGGCCAACACGACAGCTTTACCCGAGAACGGCTCCCACGACTTCGTCAACGACTGTGGCCGTTGATCCACCCGTACAACGGCGGCCGGCCGCAGAACACGGGATCGTCGTCCGGTCGCAGTAGCAGTGTCAAGGACGGGCAGTTATTGCGGTGGAATGACCGTGCTGCCGGGACGAACGAGGTTTGCCCCGCAGTGCGCAGCCGCTCCACGCATCCACGCGCCTAAAATGACGGCGCCGATGATGGCAAGGACGAACAAAAGGACGAGCCTGTAGATAAAGCGAGAGTCGCGGCCGACCGGCTCGAGCGACTTCTCGTCGACAGTTCCGCTTGAGGCGGGCTCTTCTGGTTGGTTCAATTCGTCTGCCATACGATGGAGTCTATAGCAGATTAGCAGCAAACCCATTTCGCCGGAGTGAGCAAAATTCCATTGAAATGGAGCAAACTTCGCGCAGTTACAATTGAAAACTGTGAATTAGCGAGTACTACAGTAGGCAAAACCAATGAACGAATCCAAAGGAAAGATTTTGGTCGTCGACGATGAAGCCAACGCGCGGGGCGCGTTGAGTGAAATTCTTCGAGAAGAGGGCTACGAAACCGAGACCGCCGCAGATGGATTTAAGGCGCTCGGCAAGCTCGGAGCGTTCGCTCCTGATTTGGTGCTCACGGATTTAAAAATGCCTGGGCTTGATGGGATCAGCTTGCTTGATGAGGTTCGCGCGGCAGCTCCGCAGAGCGTTGTCGTTGTGATGACCGCGTTCGGGACGATCGACAGCGCGGTCGAGGCGATTAAGAAAGGTGCTGAAAATTACCTTACAAAACCGCTTGATCCGACTTCGCTACTGGTGGTCATTGAGCGCGCGATGGAGAAAGCACGTCTTCGCGCAGAGACAGCCCTGCTTCGCGATCGGCTTCGCGAACGCAACGCGTTTGGCCACATTGTTGGAGAGCATCCGGCGATGCGGGACCTGCTTCGGACCGTCGAACAAGTCGCACCGTCTCGCTCGAGCGTTTTAATCACCGGTGAGTCCGGGACTGGCAAAGAGTTGATCGCTGCGGCGCTCCACCGCCATTCGCCGAGAGCCAGCGGACCTTTTGTTCGGCTCCACTGCGCAGCGCTGGCAGAAGGTCTATTAGAAAGCGAGCTTTTCGGCCACGAGCGCGGCGCGTTTACCGGTGCGGTGGGCCGTCGCGAGGGGCGCTTTCGTCAGGCGGAGGGCGGGACTTTGTTGCTCGACGAGGTGAGCGAAATACCTCTCGCAACACAGGTTAAATTGCTCCGCGTGTTGCAAGAACGCGAGTTCGAGCGAGTCGGCGGAAACGAGACACTCAAGGTGGATGTGCGCATTCTTGCTGCGGCCAATGTGGATCTCCGAGAGCGGGTGAGGCGCGGTCAATTTCGCGAGGATTTGTACTATCGACTTAACGTAATAACGCTTGATGTACCTCCGCTGCGTGAGCGTCGCAGCGACATCGGGCCCTTGGCGTTGTTCTTTTTGCGCCGGTACGCTGTGGAGAATGGCAAAAAAATTGAGGCGATCGCCGACGAAGCGATGGAGCGTTTGCTGCAGTACCCCTGGCCGGGAAACGTGCGTGAGCTCGAGCACGCAATCGAGCGCGCTGTGGTTCTTGCGCGAGATGGAACGCTTGAACTTGACCAACTGCCTGCGAACATCCAAGGCGGGCGAGCGATTGCTGAGACACTCACGGGTAACAATACCGTTCGAGTTCAAATTCCGGGGATGAGCATCGGCGAGCTTGAGCGAATCGCCATCGTGGAAACGCTTAAAGCGGCGGGCGGCAGCACATCAAAGGCAGCAAAAATTCTCGGGATTTCGCCACGAAAGATTCAGTACAAGCTGCACGAATACGCGCGTCCACCCTCTGCCACAGGAGCGACGACGCTCGCGACGGACGACGAGTGAGAGCCCAGAGCGCTTAAGAGATTCGGTGTTCAGGTCCGATGACGAGAACGGGCACAGCTGCCTCGCGTACGAGCCGGGTGGTCACCGAGCCCAGCATCATCCGGTTGAGCCCCGTGCGGCCGTGGGTTCCGATGACAATGAGGTCACCGTCCCAGCGTTGGGCGAAGGCAGAAAGCTCGGTCGCTGCGTCACCATCAACGACACCCCAGTCGGCGTTTGTGCTGGCACCGAGGCCGGCGATGATTTCTTTTAGTTTTCCTTCGATACCAGGGCGGAGGTTGTCTCCCGGCAGCCCGATCGCACCGTAGTCTGCGCTAGGGTTGACCACGTGCACCAAAACGACCTGTCCGCCGACTGAGCGCGCTAGGTTGGCCGCCACTGTGGCTGCGCGCAGGCTTAATTCGCTGAAATCAATTGCGACTATGAGCTTCTTGAACATCGTACCTCAACGCTATTTATAGTGGCCAGAAGCTTCCCCGTCTACTGCTTACGTCGTGTAGAGTAGCATCGCAAACCATGGGTCCAATTGTACTCTCGACGTGTCTCTCGCGGCTTTCTGAGCCGGCCACGATGATTGCTGTCAACCTTGCGCGCACAACCGGCGCTCCTCTTCACGTTGTCCATGCCGTGGATCAGTCCCTTGGAGGACACATCAACGCCGCGATGGCAGCGAAAGAGTCTGATCAGACGGATACGGACGCGATTGTCGATCGCGATTTTCGTGCGTTTTGCGAGCGCTTTCGAATGACAGATGTCCTCAAAGAGCGCGTGCTTTTGCATGGGCTCATCGCAGATGAGGTCGTGAAGTACGCGGCGAAGGTAGGGGCGTCGTATGTTGTCGTCGGCACCTCGGCGCCAGCAGGGCTCACAGCCGCTGTGCTTGGCAGCGTTGCAGATACCATTGTCCGCAAGTGCACCGCGCCCGTGTTGATCGCTCGGTTTGATCTGAAGATTGCCTAGGTAGAGGACTGTCCACCGTGAGGTTCACCGCTCGAAGAGGCCTGATCGTCTTTCGGTGCAACTGGATCTGCTCGCTCGGCGACCGCTCGGAGCTTGTCAGCGAGCTTTCCCGCGAGAGTTGCGACTTCACGGCCAACCTCTGCTGCGACCTGTTCGCCGCCCTTGTTGATCTTCTCAATAGCAGTGCCCATCTCTTCGGCTGCGCGACTCGCAAGCGGCTCAGCGCCACGAACGACTTTCTTCGCGGCGTTTAGAAGATGTGAAAACCCTGCTTTCAGCTCCTCGGCTGCGTCGGGTTCTCTCTCGGGACTAGGTTTTTCGTTTGGATCAGTCATCGCGTCTCTGAGTGTAGCACCGCAGGGCCGGTGCGTGTGGGTTCGACAATCTCCTGTTGAACCGAGTTGACCAGGGGAGGCAATCCTTCAATTGAAACGGTGACGGTATCACCGGGTGAAAGTGGACCAACGCCCTCTGGAGTTCCCGTCAGAATGACGTCGCCTTCTTCAAGTGTCATGATCGTTGAGATAAAAGCGACGAGCACATCGACTGAAAAAACCATGTCTCGCAGCGAGCCGTTCTGCTTCAGGACGCCGTTGACGTACAGAGCAAGCCGCGCGTCGCTCGCTGGTCGCTTTGGGCTCATCTCACCGACGGCACAAAACGAGTCAAACCCTTTTCCGCGGGTAAATTGCGCGTCTCGCCGCTGCAAATCGCGTGCGGTCACGTCGTTGGCGCAGGCGTAGCCAGCTATGTGGGACTGCACTTCAGCGACTGTAATGCGGCGAGCTTTGACACCGATAAACACTGCGAGCTCACACTCATGCTCTACACGCGCACTCTCCGGCGGGAGCCAGATGGTTCCGTTATTGGGCGTCAGGGAGGTGCTGGGTTTGATGAAAAGAAGGGGCTCAGTCGGGACTTCATTTCCGAGCTCTTTTGCGTGCGCACGATAGTTTCGCCCGACGCAAACAATTTTTCCGGGTCGGGGCAGGGGACTCATCGTGGTCCTCCCTGAAGATAGTAAGACCCCATGTCGCGCGGCGTCGCCGATCGTCGAAGCACGACGCTCTGAATGATTGGAAGCATGCACGCTTGGACCTCTGCTGGCGTTACGATGATTGGCGCACCGATGTGACCTTCGCCGTCATAACGAAACGAAAATCGCACTTGTGATGGTTGGCTCGTCAACGGTCGAAGACAAGCCCGAAGCTCATCGCGTGCGGGCTCAAACGCCTGACTGATATGACGCGCGGTGAGTCGAGGAGGCAAGAAGTTGGGATCGTTCTCATCGATGGTAGCGGTGTTATTGCTCCCCGTCGATGCAGTGCCGGCGGTGGCCGTGTTCGACGGAGGTGCCTGGCCTGCGATCGCGCGCTGCAGCCCGGGTCGCAGCGCCTCGACGGTGTTCGGATCCACCATCAACGCCTGAAGCCACTGTTTCTGCGAGGGATTTCCCATCTGAAAGATCGCGAGCGCGGCTTGCTCCATAGCGCTCACGACAGCTTCTTGCTCGTTGATTGAGCGATCGTTGATGGGGTCGGTGCCATCGACTTGCGGCACAAGGCCATCATCGGCGTGATAGAGCCGCAGATAGTCTAACAACGCTGGGACCGCGGTCGCGTCGCCTATCTCGCGCAGCGCCCCCACAATGCGAGGCAAATCCGTCGCCGGAGTCTCGGGATCTTGCAAATGACGAATAAGCGGCGAAACACCGCTTGAGTTGCGAGCTCGACCAAGCGCTTGCGCGATGTAGCCAACAGGGGGCGCCACCGTGCCTCGGATGTAATCGTAGTGTTGGTCGAGGGCGGTGATTAGATGTTCAATTCCCGACTGTCTGTTCGCAAGCGCTTCGCCTGCAGCTGAACGCAACTCTGGCGGATAGCTAGAGCGGGAAGCGATCTCGATCAGCGAACGCGTTGCGTCTGCGGACTGCAACCCGACAAGGGCTCGGGTCGCAAAAACGCGCGCAGGCAGCATTCGTGTGTCAGTCCCTCCTGCGGCAGCGAGCAGCGAATCTGCAGGCGAAATCGGAGGCTCGACACCCTCTCCACCGGATGGCGCAAAATCGAGTGGCAACGAGAGCACGGCCTGAATGGGATGGATCGTTTGCACGGATTTCCATCGAAGGTGGCCGTCGGTGGCGTCGAGGAGGGCGATGGTTCCGTTCTCGTCGGCGATCGCGAGTCCGCCACGAACGGGTTCAGATCCGGCAATGTCGGCCTCATGAATGCGACCCCACTTCACCGTTCCGTCGTGAGCGTCGAGTGCGAAGACGACACGATGAAATACAGAGTAGACCAATCCGTCCGTCGTACCCACGTCGGGTCGGGCGGGATCGGGGCGATACGATATCATCACGCGTTCACGTGCATTGCGCGTGACGCCGACGCCTTCGTACCCATCCATGTTCAGCGGCGGTTGCCCGGGTAGATCCTCACGTGGTGGGCGAAGTGTGTGCGCAGGGTCGCGGCGACCGGTAGCCACTTCGGGGGCAAATCGATAGAGTGATCGCCCGCCAAAATAAACCGCTGAGCCCTCAAGCTCCACACGCGCGAACACGTCATCGGTGCTGTGAATTCGAAGCTGCTCGCGATTCTCAGCGATCGAAAATACAGAAACATATTGACCGCCCCATGGCGCAAACAGAAAACCTCCCACAGCGCTTGGCACACCAAGGGCCTGGGTCACTTCACGCTCAAACAAGGTTCGCCCATCGCGCACATCGACCGCGAGAAGATAACCTACGCGACGATTGAGCCCACCCGGTCCGAGACTTAACGCTGCGGTTTGTCCGTCGCCACCGACACCGACGAGAGGAAACCCATGATCATGTTTTCTCCAGCGAATTTGGCCGTTGTTGCAATCATACGCGAGCACCTCCCGTTCACGATGGGTGATTACGACGTCTCCGACCACTGTGGGCCGAGCGTCGATCGCCTCGGTGATCGTAAACCTCACCCGCCCAGCGGGAAGTTCGACGACGGCAAATCCGCGCCCTGGACGTTGGGGAGTTAAAACAACAATCGCTGCGTCAATCGAAGCTGGGTGCGCTTGCACCACCTCGTTGACTCCGCGGACATCGTCGGGACGATTCGCAACGAAATCGACTTCGAATCCACGAGAATGTGCCGACGTTGTCGTGCATCCAGCGCTGAATAAGCACGCACTGAGGCAGAGCCCTCCGCGTGCAAAACTTAGAGATCTCATTCGGTCGCCGTGATCCGATCAGCTGCAGCGCGGGCAGCACGACTGACAGCAGGACCGCACTCGCGGGGCGCGTCAGCAACGCTGGTGAGAAAGGTTCTCACGCCGGCAGTCGCGAGGTTGCCGACGTCCGTGACGATGCGAAGGCGGAGCCGCTCGGGCAATTCGAGACGGCGGAGGGCTATCCCTAACGCTTCGTTCATCGTCGTGAAGGGCGCGCGGCGTAGAAATGTAAGCAACTGAGTCACCTGCTCGGCGTTGCCTGCCCGCGCAATGTGCTTGGCAAGTTCGTGCGCAAAGCGAAGGCCGTCCGCGCCGTGAGGCGTGTCTACTTCATGCTCGAATGCCGCAAATGTTGCAGCTACTTCAAGTTGCGATCCGACCTCTCCGAGCGCTGTGGCTGCGTCAATGCGCACGTGTTCATCACCATCGGTCAGCTTTCCAGCGAGCGCGGCAAGAAGCTCTGGCGTGTGAATGGCTTGCGCCGCGGCGATGGCGTGGCGCCGCAGCGTGACCCTTCTATGTTGCAAAAATCGCAGTATCGCAGAGGCTCCTTCGGGTCGGCTAAGCACGCCCAACGCATCGAGCCCCGCTGCCGCCGCACGCGGTGGCACTCCGTTGACGATCAGTCGGGCGATCGATTGGGCGCCTTCGGGTGTCCCCGCGACGGCAGCCGCTTGAATCGCCTGGACGAGGGTGTCTGCGTCGGCTCCAAACGAGGGTGCATCTTGTGGGGCGTCATCCGTCCGTGCAGCCTGTTGTGCAGTGCCTGTCGAGGGCACGAGCGAGCCTAAAAGAGTGGCTGCAACAACACTTGCACGGACATGAAACCGCGTGGGGAGCGTGCGAGAATATTTGGATCGGGTCATGGTTTTCGGGGAGGCAGTGGGGGAGGTCGAAATCCGGGAGGAGCAGGCGGCATGGAAGGAGTTGACGGCGAGCGGACTGCGTGTTGGGCTAACGCTTCGAGTGAAAACTCATCGTCCTCGGGGTCTGGTTCTGGCTGATGGACTTGCTCGTGTCCAGGAACTACGGTGGGTGAATCCTCAGGAAAATCGGTCTCAGAACCGTCCGATGCGCTCAGCGCCTCAAAGGCGTCCTGTGCGTCTTCATCGATCGCTTCGTCAGCAGGCTGGTGTTCTGACGCTTCCGCGTTGATTGGCTCTGCAAGCTCGTCGCTGTCCGCGAGAGCGATCTCGCCGGTTGCCGGCTCAACGGGAAGCACTTCATCGGCCTCCGCGGGTGTCGCCAACTCAACTGAGCCGGGAGGGGTTGCTTCGTAGCCATCAGACGGCTGGTCGAAATCGTCTGCCTCGTTCGCTCCACGCTCTGAATGCTCGCCGTCTGCAGTTTGCATCGGGAGCGCGCCCCCGTCACCAGTCTCCTCTTCGTTGCCTGGCTCGTTCACTGAAAGTTGCGACTCGACTGGAAGCCCATTCGCGCTCTGGTCATCATCCGAGCTGGGATACTCTGCCGCTGGTGTCTCAAACTCTCCACCATCTGGCGCCCCATCGGTTGAAACGCTCTGTTCGGCAGCCTCAGATTCGCTGAGCTCTTCGTCCGCATCGTCGTTTGGGGGAAGCTGAATATCTCCAGTATTTAGCGAAGAAAAATCGTCCGCACTAAGTTCTTCATCTGGATCCGCGGGAGGGGCAACAATCTTTGACGATGTGCCGTCGAGAAGCTCTGACGAGTCGAGTTCTTCTGGCTCATCTTTGCCTGGCTTTGATGCAATTGCGAGCGCGACTGATGGCGTGACGACCTTGCCAAGACCGACCCGTGGTGGCGGCGGCGCAGAAGAACTTCTTACCGCCGGAAACGCGGGCACACTTGAGCTTCGTGCGGGAGTGGGCATCGGTGGCGGCGTGCGCCCGTCATCATCAAGATCTTCACCGTCGTCGCTGAGAGTTCGTTTCTTTTCTAAACGCAGCAGCGCGTCCGATGCTTCTTGATCATTGGGCGCGTACTTCAACACCCGTTTCCACGCATCTTTGGCCTCAAACACATTCTTAAGAGCGCGGTCCCAGATCATCGCAATCGATCGATACACCGAGGCTTTGTCCGTCCCGTTCATCTCAAGCTCGCGCTCAAGGGCCATCAACAGGTCTTGATATCGCTCATGCCGGCGAAAGAGATCTTGCAGAGCGTGAAGGGCCTCACGATCCTTCGGAGCAATCTCAACGAGTGTGCGGAGCGCCTCAATCGCTTCATCCACAAGACCCAGCTTGTCCGCCAAAATTCTCGCACGCCGAGCCTGGTACGTCCGCGCAGTCTCCGGCTCATACGCCTCATCCACCATCACTCCGTAGAGTTCAACGAGCTGGGGCAGTCGATCAAACTGTTCGCAAAACGTCTCCATTGCGTCGGCGATCAAGGTATCCGCCGGCCAAAGCGTCACAGATCGGCTGTAGAGCATCCACGCGTGGTCTGGGAGGCCGAGATCAAGGGCACAGAGATCGCCCGCAACGCGATGCAAATTTGCGGCGAGCTTAGGATCGTCCTCGTCGCACTCTTTTGCTTGCTCAGCGAGCAACTCAACCAGCGTGCTCCGCATGTTGGCGGTTGGCTTGATCCGATCTGCAGATCGCGCCGCGTCGGCGATTTTCGTGAGTCGTGCTGGGTTGACGGTCTTGCCGCTTATGGCCTGCGCAAGAGCATGTCGAAGGTAATCCGACGCAGTCTGCAAGTCGTCAAGTCCAACCAGTGCGGCTTTGGCCCCGCGCAAGAGCAACTCAAATTTCGCGTTCTCGTCTTTTGTTCCATTTCGTCGCCGATCGAAGGCAATAAACAGCTCATCACCTTTGCCTGCGCGAGGCGCGAGACGCTCAAGCTCGTCGAGAAGCACATCCTCTGCGGGAGCTCTGCCTTGGGCTCCGAGAACCAACTCAAACGCTGGACCAACTGCGCCGATGTTTTCGAGCAACTGCGCTCCTCGCACGGCGACAGCCGCGATGGCCGCAGGAGAATTTCTCCCCGCAGCAGTCGCGCCGTACGCCTGCACAGCCTGCTCGACGCCTCGTGTGCTCACCGCGAGTTGGTCAAACCGGTCAAGCATCGCGTCGTCGGTCGGCGATGCGACCACTGCACGCAGCGAAAAATCGAGCGCGCGCGGCATGTCCTTCAGTGAGGACTCGACTCGACGCGAAAGCTCAAGGCAAAATTCTGCCTTCTGCGGCCCCGTAAACTGATGGCTCAGCTCTTCAAGCAAGGGAATCAAGTCTCGCGCAAGCCCGTTTCCATCGGCCAAACTTCGCGCGGCGTCAAGGGCACCGGGAGAGCCGACACGACAAGCATCTGCCAAGATTGCAAACGCTCGTCGCGGATCTTGAAGGCGGTTTTCGGCGACGTCCGCCATGCGCAAATGCAGTGCCGCGAGCGCCTCTTCGTCGCCCTCAACTTCGCTCAGCACCGTGAGATAATTCAGGACATCTTCCCATCGATTTTGGCCTTCGTTTAATCTAACGAGCCGTTCGACGAGCGCGTAATCAGTCGAATCTGCTTCGTATTGAAGCTCGAGTGCGTGGATACATTTGCCAATGTCCTGCAGCTGAGTTTCGTACAGGTCCGCTAACGTCGCTGCAATCTTCGACCGCTGCTCGTCCGCTTCGGTAAGCGTAATTTGTGCCTCAAGCGCCACCGCTACCATCTCTGGCTGTGACCGCCGTTCGGCGAGCGCGGCGAGCAAACCCCAGACAGGCGCATAGGAGGGCTCAACTTCTTGCGCAGCAACACGAATCACCTCAAGTGCTTCGTCGGGGCGACCCAGCGATTGCTCAAGAAGTTCTGCCCGCCGAGTCAAAAACTCTCGTCGACGCGGAGCATCTTCGACAGCCGCATCGGCGGCCTCTTGAAGCAGTGAAGCGAGTCGATCATAGTCACCGGAGAGCTCAGCAAACCCCGCGAGTGCCTCAAGCGCTTCGACATCGTCGCGCCCCAAAACGCGCTGAGACACCTCCCTCAATTCATCCCAAGACTGCATCGCGGCCCGCTGATCGCTGCGACTGAGCGCTCGGCCGAGGCGTCGCAGGGTCTCTATTTTTCCCTCGCCATCGGGGGCCCGACCGACTCGCTCTCGAAGGTGGAGCAGCAAGCGATCTTCGTCACCGCTTGCCTCGAGTGCTTCACCTAGCAGGACAGCGGTTGCTTCGTCGTTGGGTTCTAGTGAGAGAGCACGTTCAGCTTGTGCAATCGCCATTGGGACATCACCGAGCAGCCTCGCGATCTCGGCCGCACGAGCAAACAGTCTCGCAGGATTGCTTCCGGCAGCGGGTCCCTCAGCGTGTGCAACAAGTGTGTCCAACAACATGTCCAGTCGCGCAGTTCGCTCAAGCAACGTCTCGATCGCCTCCCAAGCACCAGCGTGTCCAGGATCGATCGTCGCAATTTGCTGCCACGCTTGGAGCGCGTCATCAAGTGCCTCCATGGAGATGAGGTGCTCTGCAAGTTCAGTAAAGCGCTCGATCGCGATGTCACCGCTAGCTCCTTCAGCACGAACGCGCAAAACTTCCGAGGCCGCGACATCGTCGCCGGCCCGCTTGCGCGCCTCTGCAAGCCTCGCCGAGATCTCATCATCTGAAGGATCATCTTGCCAGATCGCGTGCAGAGCGTCCCCTTCACCGGCTGCGTCGTCGCGTTGATCGCGGTGCAAATTAGCGAGCCGAAGATACATCGATTTTCGTTCGTTTGCGTCGGTCTCACGCCCGGCGCGCTTATCGAGCCAACGGGCCAGCTCGTCCCATCGCTGCTCTTGCTCAAGCAATCGTTCAAGCGATTCACCCGCTTCTTCGTCTGCCGGAACACTCGCAAGCAATGTTCGCCACGCTTCAATAGCGCCGGCGACGTCTCCCATTTTTTGCTCGCTAAACATCGCAATGTCGCGAATCCACACGCGCTTGGTCTCGGCGCTTGGGGTGCTCGATCGGCTGGCGGCGTAGAGAATTTGTCGGAGCTCGGCGTAGCCATTTTTAGACCGAAGCTCTTCGTCGACAATCGAGAGCGCTTCAGGGTCGGTCGGCTCGATCCGCAGGATCTCGCGAAGCGCGTCCAACATGCGGGCACGTTCGTTGCGGTGACCAAAAATAGCCGCCATCTCTCGGAGATCGTGCAGCCGCTGCGGACCGTCCTCGGCAGGTGGAAGACCGGCAATGATCTCGACGCGTTCTTCCATTCGCCCGGCCGATCCGTAAAGGTCAGCGAGCTCTCGACTCGCAGATGGATCGTTCTCGGTGAGTGGAGCTAATGCTTCGATGGCGTCATCAAATTGACCAAAACTCGCGTACAATGTTGCGAGGTCGCGCCGCAATCGCGGGATGTGCTCACTTGAGGGATTGGCCTGCAGAAAAGCTAGCTGTCGCGTCGCCATTTCTGCAAGCGTGCCGGTGCGCACGTGATGTTCGCGCAGTGTCGTAAATGCGATCTCGTCGCCGGCCCAGCAATCAAGGGCCGCTTCGGTGTATGGCATCAAGTGCTCGCCACCGAGAGAATGGGCGATCGTTGAATACAAGGTCGCCGCTCGCATTTGATCTTCGATACCGCCGCCTGGGCCTCCGGCTCGTGCGCGGTACGCTTCTGCGAGCTGGTGCATCGCTTGAAAATCATCTGGCTGAAGTCGAATGACCTCTTCGAGGGCTGCTGCTTGTCCCGCCGGGTCGTTGAGTCGACCTCTTGCGGAAGCTAATCCCCGCACCAACTCTAGCCTGCGCTCAGCATCTGACGTAACGGCGAGCTCTTTCTCAAACAGCATCGCCGCGTTTTTAAAATTCTCTGCGGTCAAATAAAGTTCGCGGGCAGCAACGATCGCTTCGATGTTGTTTGGGTCGCGTTCATACGCTTTGCGATAGTTCGGAGCCGCTCGATCGGGCCTTCGAAGATTCACCGCCCAAAGTTGACCTGCGCGAAAAAACAGATCTGCGGCAGACGTCGGATCAAGTCGTCTCTCTGCGACCTGCTCTGCAATTTGTGCAAGTTGTTGAAACTGACCACGGTCGCCAAACCACTGCCAAAGCACATAGAGTGCTTCAGCGTCGTCGGGGTTTTGAGTGAGTCGTTGATAGTAAGGTTGAATTGCCGGGTCAAGCATCGG
>JANNCG010000416.1:0-1833 GCA_031386385.1 Myxococcales bacterium | reverse complement strand
CGACGGAGTCCTCCGAGTCGGTGACCAACCCAAAGTCCAACAGCACGACGCGCCCTTGCACGTCCACCATCACGTTGGATGGCTTAACGTCCCGATGCAACATCGCCTCGCCGTGAAGCGCTTCAAGCCCCTGCGTGAGCTGCGCGAGTGCCAATCGAAGTCGACGCTCTTGCTCAGGGGTGATGCCCTTCGTGCCAAAAGTCTTGCGCAAAAATTCAGTGCGTCCAGACGTCGTCGGGTTCGACATCGGCAGCGGTTCGTCCGTTGCGCTGACCTGCGTCATAAGGACCGTGTGCGGTTGCGGTTCGCTCGTCGCACGCAGGTCGCTGGTGGCGCGAGCGCTCGGATCTTCGGCTGCGGCGTCGTGCTCAGCGCCACGGACATAGCTGACAAAATCCACGCCATTGACGAGCTCCATGGTAAAAAACCATCGGTCATCTTGTCCGTGAAGCTCGTGAAGGGTCACCAAGTTTTGCTGTGAGACCTGGGCGATTCGGCGAAATTCTTGCTTGAATCGATACAGGTTTGCGCCATCGGCGCGCCGAAGAACTTTAAGTGCAACAACGGTGTCGCGTTCGCGGTCTTCTGCTTCGTACACCACACCGAAGGCGCCCTCGCCCAACCGGCGACGAATGACATACCTGTTGGATCCGAGCTCAACCATCGGGCTTGTATCTGCGGTCATCGCTCCCATGAGTTAAGACTCCAACGAGCGAGAAAACTCGGTCGGGTCGTGCGCCGAAAATAACCGAACCTCATCGCTGTGCTGAGCCCGCAGTTCGCGTAGACGATGAAGGTTAGCCTGCTGCTCTTCACGGCTGATGGCCATCAAGCGCTGAAAGTTTTTCAGGCCCGATGGGCAGTGGTAGGTGGGCTCGAGCTCGCCAAAATGAAAGTACGCATCTCCGCAGTGCATCTGCCATTGACCGACGCTCTGCACAGCGATCGCTGCGTGACCCCGCGTGTGACCCGACAGTGGCACCATCAAGATCTCTGGCGGAAGCCCCACCAGATCGCGCACACACTCGAAGCCGAGCCACCTTTCACCTGCCGTTGGATGATGCGGAACCCACGTTGGCCCATGCGCCCACTGCTCAGATTTATAGCGATTTTTCTCGCGAATCGTAGGTCGGTTTAGCGCCGCCTCAAGCTCTGCGGTCATCAAGTGCACCTTCGCACCCGGAAAATCGCCGAGTCCACCCGCGTGGTCAAGATCCATATGCGTCAACAGAATGTGTCTTACATCGCCTACCTCAAACCCCAACGCCTCAACTTGTGCCCGCGCAATTTGCCGTGGATCTAACGAGGGCCGGGTCAGCGCAATAAACGAAGCCCCTATCCGGCGCTTTGGGTCCGCAATATCTTGTGAGCCAAAACCCGTATCGACGAGGACTAATCCAGACGAAGGGGTCTCTATGAGCATGCAGTGGCACACCATTTTGCCTCGCGTCAGGAGGCCCCCAGCGACCCCTACCAGCGGCCCGCCCAGCGGGCACATCGTCATACAATCGAGATGGTGTATCTTCATTGATCGGCGAGAATGGTACATCCTTCTGCACCGTGGCTTCGCTCTCTCTTTACGCGATTCGAAAAAATCTCTCGAAACAACAAATTCTCAAGGGCATCGACCTTCAAGTCGACGACGGTGCGTTTGTCGTGCTGGTTGGCCCGTCGGGGTGTGGAAAGAGCACACTTCTCCGAACGGTCGCCGGACTTGAGACACCTGACTCAGGCCGGATCGAGATCAACGGAAGGGATGTCACTGCGCTTGAGCCCAAAGAGCGAGATATCGGGATGGTGTTTCAGAGCTATGCGCTTTATCCAAATATGTCG
>JANNCG010000010.1:0-2226 GCA_031386385.1 Myxococcales bacterium | reverse complement strand
GTTCCATCGGTCGACGTTTGGAGCGCGTCGTGCCAAAGCGCGAAGAGTCTGAAACGCTGCGTTGCGATTGCCTTCACGCAGACGAGAGATCCCATACGCAGCGAGAGCTTCGACTCGCTCACCAGAGTCTCGCGGATCGGGCATAAAGAAGCCACTGAGAGACTCGCTTCCCGCGGTTTCGTCCGCGCCAAACTCGTCTTCTTCGCCACGTGCAGCGCGACGCAAAAACTCTTGCACACGAGGATCTTGCGCAGGACCAGAGAGCGTTAGCGCAGCAGCCGCGCGTGCAAAAACGAGCGGATTGGTCTCAACGGTGGTCTCGTTTTCGACCACGACGCGGGCCTGCGAGACTATCGTGTTTAACAGATCACGCAACGCAGGACGGCTCGCTTGGTTGGCGATGGCGGGTGCGAGTGAGATGAGCAATTGAATCGAAGGCTCAGTACCGAAGAACGATCCGGATTGTCCCGAGGTTCTTCGCGTGCGCATGACGCGCTCAAAGCCCTCTTGCTGATGGCCCATGGTCTCAAGTCGCGTACGTAAGACCGCATCGGTGATCTCGGGTGCGAGCCACAGAGCCGAGATAGCGCGAGCTGCGGTGGCCGCATCGCCCGAGTGCGCATAGGGTAAGATTCGCTCGGTGGTGTAGTTCGAACGGCCTGAGCTAAACGAGGGAGGCCGCTCATTTTGCATGGCTAATACCCACACGGGCCAGGTGACATCGGGCGAGCGCTCAAGCCACTCGTGGGGGTCACCAAACAGCACCTCGGCGCGCGAGATTCGAAGCACCCCCTGTGCGCGATAAAGTGCATCCGCGGGGATATCTAGAGTCATTTCTGCGCGACCATCGAGAAGAGCTTCAACGGCGGTTCGCACAGGACGAGCAGAGGCGAGCACTTCCATCGGTCTTCTCGCTGCGTCGAAGGCTACGCCCGAACGGGGATCCACTGCAGTCACAACAATGGCACCTCGACCGGGGCGAGTCATACGAACCTCGACCACCGTCTCGTTGGCGTCCCGGGCTGCGACTTCGACGGTCCCCGAGGGAGAGCCTTCGATCGCAAACTCGCCTTCAACGGTGACACTCAGCCGAGCAGAGAGCATACTCGTCGTGCGATTTTGCAGGCGAAGTGGGAGGCGAATCACATCGCCTACCACCGTAAACGGCGGCACAGGAGCGTCCACAATGGCGTCTTGGTCCACACGAAGCTCAAACGATCGCGAGGTGGTCCATCCCTCACGCGTCCATGCAATAGCTTCTACACGATACGTGGTGAGCGCGTCGGCGAGGGGAAGGTCAAGCATCGTGCGGCCGCTTGCATCGAGTGCCTGCTCATCGAACACTTTGAGCGTCGCCGGAAACCGCTCGCGCACAAGTGTTGACAGCGCCGCTGATCGCGCGCCATAAAATGCACCAGACATTCTTGCACCCGCTTCTTGACGACCACTTCGCTGTGGCCCTCTCCTAGCCGATTCAGCGCCGATTCCTCGCCCCTCGCCCGATCCTCCACCGCCATAACCGGTCCCAGACATTCCGAGACCACCAAACCCAAACGAATCACCGATCTCGTCACCAGCAAGGCTTCCAGCCCGGAGCGAACGTGGCGTGTTTGCGGTTGGTGCTAGCGATTCGCTCGCTTGTGCCTCGGCGACGTCCCCAACGGTCTCTTCCGTCGCGGCCTCTGCGAGACGGCCATAAGCTGCGACAATTCGGTTGAGGACCTCTTGTCCCGGATCAAGCGCAGCGAGTGCGGCCATGAGTCTGTCTTCGCCCGAAGCAACCGAGTACACGGTGTTTTCTGGGACGGCGCGCTCGAAGGGATTTTTGACGTCATCCGCGGTCCCCACAACGCGATCCGGCCCTGGCGAGAGCAGCTCCCATCCGGACAAACGTGTGTGCATCGCGATGGCTTCTGTCCCGGGCGTGACGCGACGAAGGGTAAACGCGCCTCCCCACGGATCACGCAAAAGTCCTGGATTATTACCCGCGATTCGCGACAGCCAGCGCTCTTGGGGCTCTGTGCGTGCTACTCGCGAAGACTCTGCAAACGCTGCAACCGATGCGAGCAGTCCCACCAATCGCTTGCGTGTTACACGACGAGCGACGCGATCAAACGTGAAAGATGAATCGACCGCTTGCACCATCGCGACGGTGACCTCGTCTCCGCCAAGGGTCTTTGCCACGTCGCTGTCGAGCGTCTCAGCGGTGATCAAGTGATGCAACAC
>JANNCG010000337.1:0-2011 GCA_031386385.1 Myxococcales bacterium | reverse complement strand
AAGCGATGCGGACGTCTCCACCCTGGATGTGATGGCGCCAGACGGTCAACGGATCGATGTTCCCACGCGACGGGATGTCCCCAACGGGATGGATGTCCCCAATGAGATGGACGTCCCGAGTGTGACAGACGTCGCGGACGCGCTTGATGAGCCCGTCGAGACCGATGCGTTGGATGCGGCAGACACGCCGAACCCCTTTGATGTACCAAACGTGGCAGACGTTCCAGATCCGCCGCGAGACACTGGCGTTTGCTCGATGGGGACTGTCGCTTGTCCGATGGTTGGTTGCGTCAACACGCAGACCGACAATAACCACTGCGGAGCGTGTGGCGCGGTTTGTCCGATGGGCCAATCGTGTGCAGCCGGGGTTTGCGCTTGCAACATGGGGACGACGCTTTGTGGCGCTGTCTGCGTTGACCCCCAGAGTGATCCCACCAACTGCGGAGCGTGTGGGACAGCGTGTCCACCGACACAGTTTTGCGTCGCCGGTTCTTGTCGAATCGTCTGCCCAGCTCAAAATTCAGTCTGCGGAGCTGGCGCGATGATGACATGCAGAAACCTCCAGACGGATCCAGCCAACTGCGGAGCTTGCGACACTCGGTGCGTAACCGCAAACGGCTCCCCATTGTGTGCGGCCGGAGCGTGTGCGATCGCCAACTGCAACGCAGGCTTTAACAACTGCGACATGAACATTGCGAACGGCTGCGAGACCAACACGAACAGCGAAGTTTTAAACTGCGGGATGTGCGGAAACGCTTGCTCAGTTGCGAATGGATCACCTTCGTGCTCCGGTGGAGCATGTGCGATCGCGAGCTGCAATCCGGGGTTCAACAATTGTGACATGACCGTCGCAAATGGCTGCGAGACCAACACCAACACCGCCGTGGCGAACTGCGGGATGTGCGGAAACGCTTGCACTGCCGCGAACGGAACGCCCGCATGCACCGCAGGCTCTTGTGCCATCGCGAGCTGCAATGGGGGTTTTGGCAACTGCGACATGAACATCGCCAACGGCTGCGAGACCAACACCAATACGGCGATCGCGAATTGCGGGATGTGTGGAAATTTGTGCTCCGTTGCCAACGGGAGTCCATCTTGCTCCGCCGGCATGTGTGGCCTCGCGAGCTGCAACGCGGGCTTCGGAAACTGCGACATGAACACCGCCAACGGCTGCGAGACCAACATCAATACTGCTGTTGCGAATTGCGGGATGTGCGGAAATGCCTGCGCGGTAGCCAACGGATCTCCAACTTGTACAGCCGGAGCTTGCGCGATCGCCGCCTGTAGCATGGGCTTTGGCGACTGCGACATGAACGTCGCCAACGGCTGTGAGAGCAACACGAACACCAACGCCGCTCACTGCGGGATGTGCGGAAACGCCTGCTCAGTCGCGAATGGAACTCCAGCTTGCGGAGCCGGAAACTGCGCAATCGCGAGCTGCAACGCCGGCTTCGGCAACTGCGACAACAACGCGGCCAACGGATGCGAGACCAATACCAACACCAACGTTGCCCACTGCGGAGGGTGCGGTATGGCATGCGCTGCCGTCGCAAACGGAACCACGAGCTGCGCGGCGGGGGTGTGCGTGCCCGCGTGCAACATGGGCTTCGATTTGGTGGGCGGTCGATGTGTTCCAACAGGCGCGGCGCCACGGCCCATAAGCCCTCTGTCCCTCGGGGATACGAGCTTGCGTAGGCCCACTTTGCGCTGGGAATTACCAGCTTCTTTTGACGGGGCGGTACTTGATCTTTGCCGTGATCGTGCTTGCACGATGGTGATCGAGAGCCTTCGCATTGTGGGAACCTCCGCGCGGCCCTCCGTAGCGCTTTCGGCACGGAGCGTGGTGTTTTGGCGCCTTCGCGGGACTGTTGGAGCAGGCACGAGCTTGAATGTCAGCCCCACGTGGTTGTTTCACGTCCCCGCTGCAGATGCCTCGGGAGCCATCGACACCAGCTATAACCCGCACCTCGATTTGAACGGCGATGGATTGGACGATCTTGTTGTGGGTTCA
>JANNCG010000320.1:0-14234 GCA_031386385.1 Myxococcales bacterium | reverse complement strand
GTTTGTGAGCGACCGAGGGCTGCCAATTATTCATGCGTTCTGTCCGAGGGCAGGGTGGGCGAAACGGCGATGGACGTGGTGCCAATACCGCTGGCCAGCGGTCGTACTTCTACGAGCGAAAAACCACCCATTTGTGGCTCGAACGCATGAATAATTGGCAGCCCTCGGTCGCTCACAAACACCCGACCATCATCGCCCACAACGATGCGCTCAGGCACCGCACGCGCGACGCCGGGTGCGACATCACGACCGGAGTCCATGGATCCGTCCATGGCGGCATCCATGGCGGCATCCACGGACGAATCCGCTGACGAGTCCATTGAGGCATCTGGATCAAACGTGTCATCGGGGACGCCAACATCCGCGACATCGCCGCTGTCGGGTCCATCTGCTTGGCTCGGGAGCGACTGCAGCAGTCGCACTTCGCTTCGGAGCATTGGCGCCACGCGTGGGTCGGTGACATCGTAGATTCGAATGGTCCCGTCGCGAAGCAGAACGTAGAGCGCGATCTGCGCGGGATCGCCAATGGAGCGCAGCGCCATGTCGATGGGCTCAGATGGCAGCCCTCCGAGCTCGATGGCTGCGCCTGCTGCGTCCGTGAGGTTAAACCGCGTCCCGGCAAGCAGTCGACGGTTGTCCAAAATCGCGACGCGGCGATCTCCGCTCGCGGCGATGTAGCTCACCTGTCCAGAGGGATGCACCACGATGCTCGACGCAAACGAGCCGACAGGGATAAACGTAAACCCAGGCACCCTCGGGTCCGTGTCCACATTGCCTGTGTTAAACCGTGGGTGCAGGTTCACAATCGCGAGCTCGCCGCGGTCTGCTTGTGTCACCAGAGCAAACAAGCGAAGACCACAATACCCTGTAGAACACTCGGCAGAAGCGCTGAAGTCTTCGCTCGTTGACGCGAGGGGCGGCGGGCATTGACTGGCCGGAAACGCCGTGACAGCTGCTCCGGTCATGGTGAGTGTTTTAGGAAACAAGCCGTCTGCACCAACCGGTACGCGAAGACAAACAAAGTCTACCGCTGCGGGGCGATTAAAACTAAACGACTGCTGCACCGCCGGAGTGACTGCGCACCCTGAGTTCACCGCGGCGACTGAGCTGAGTGTGAGGGCTGTGGCAAACCGCAGCACCGATGGGCGCAGGTTCACGAAAGCTCCTTGGGGCGAATGGGCTCACCGATGGTGAACAATACCTGCCTGGTGCGTGCGTCGAGGACCTCAATGCACATGGACGAAAAATTAATGACGTACAGAAAGGCCGAGTCCGTCTCGGTCACGTGTGGATCGGCGACAAGCGCGACGGGGCCAACTTGCGTTCTGACCTGCGCAATCTCACGCCATTCTTGTGTGTCCACGACGTACAGCTTGCGAGAGTCATACAGAACTACGTACAGATCCGAGCCGTCCGCGCAGGTCGGTCCCCGCGGAACCTCAACCACCTGCGAAGGCCCCAACGGCATCGCCATCTGGTCCACCACCCGAGGATCGTCAGGGTTGCTTACATCCAGCGCAAGCAATACATCCCCAGCCAACGCGCCAGCCGTGCCTCGGCGTGCACGCGCCGCAGCGTACGCGCGGTTGGGATTGCAGCGATCGGCTACGACGTGAAAGATCCCCAAGTTTGCGGAAACCGTGGTGGGGACCGAAGGGGTTCCGCGAAATACAAACGAGTTGTTTCCGTCAGGAAAAAGCCGGACGTGTCCCATAATCGGCTCGTCGCGTGAGAACACCAGCCAGTGCCCATTGGGGTCATTGAGCGGAAACTGCGTCCACAAATGTGCTGAAAAATCCCCAGCAAAGTGCGACATCACCGGACCGCCAGCGCCCGGATCCACAAGCAACGAGACACGCGATCGGGTGTCTTCGTGGTGCGTCACAGCCAGATACCGAAGCCCTCCGGGGCCATCAAACGCGCTCACCGAGGTGGGGTTTGGCGGCAGCCGAAGCATGCGTGGCCCGGTTGGATTCACACCCACGCAGTGCGAGGTCTGCCCGCCGTTGCGATCACAGTGGCCTCCTGCTTCGCTCTGACCACACTCAAGTCCACCAGCAACCAGATCGATCCACGCCACACAGCCCGCCGCCCGCGAAGTGATGTAGAGTCTCGTCCCGTTGGTGTCCGACGTCATGGAGGTGACGTACGAGCCAATGCGGACAGAGCCGCCAAGGCCTGGTGCTAAAAACAGCTCTTCGCGGTCCTCGTGGTCCGGCGCTGCTCGATCGGCTCGACGGGCGCGCGCACGTACACGAATGGCTTCGAGGTCGTACGCCTGCACCAGCGCGCCTGAGTACTCAAGGTTAAAATTAGAGTTTGCGACGTACAGCCAGCGCCCATCTTTCGACGCGATCGCCGCCGTCGGAAAGTGTAGCGCGCCGACGATCGGCGGACGCCCTTGCTCAGCGTCGCAGCCCGCAGCAGTACCCATCAAGAGCGCCATCGCGGATATCCAAAGAGTCTTTTGCATGAATCATGCAAACCCTAGTCCCAACCATGCAAGTTGTGCAACTTTAACTGTCCGCACGTGCACGACAATGGCCACGATTTTCGCTTTTAACGCTTGTGTGGAGAGCGAAGCGTGTGGCGTGCCGGTGTCAGTCCCAGGGGTTGCGAAGCGGGGTGGTCCGGTTGATTCCGCTGTTGCCTGTCTGCGGCGGATCAGCGGCTCCGTTGGTGGGCGTAGTTGATCGACTCCCGGACCCGTTGCGAGGCGCCGTTGCGGACCCGCGCTGCCTCGCCGGAAGCATCAGTTGAATCGCCTCCGGTGACTGCGGCTCGACGGCAAAAGTTGAGCGTTGATAGCCTTCCATCGTGACGGTGTACATCACCGCCGTTGTCGAAGGACGTGGCAAATTGCAGGGTGTTTGACACAACAATTGAGTGCCCATCATCAACTGCGCGCCCGGCGGGCTCGTCACAATATGGATGTTCGCAGACGGCACCGATCCCAGCATAACACCCGCATCAGGGGTCGCGAGCTGTGTGCTTGGCCCGATGGTCACGCCGTGCGCCAGATCGTCGTCGATGCGTGGTGCCCGTGAGCGAGTGAACGCGACGTAGCCCGCAGCAAGAAATCCGACGATCCCGACACCGGCAAGTGCAAATACCAAAGGGTTGGTTCGTGGCTGAGCGACTTGCGAAGCAGGTCCGCTGACGGGCGACATGGTAGGTTGCGGCCCCGAGACGTTGGCAGGGGGTCTGTACGAAGCGCGATGGGGCGCTAGCGGCGCGGGTGGTGCGAGCGAGCTGCGGCCGCCACCCTGCACGATCGTTGGCACTGCGTCGTCGAAGGCGTTGGGGTCTTCACCCTCTGCAACACGACGAATATCGGCTGCAAATTCGTTCATCGATTGATAGCGGTGCGTGCGATCTTTGCTGAGGGCTTTCAAGATCACCGCTTCAAGAGCTGGCGTCACTTGCTTCGCGCTCGGCAAGCTTCTGGGCGGAATCGCCGGCTGATACATATGCGCCGCCAAGATCCCCATGAGGTTTTCGGCGTCAAACGGCAGGCGTCCACAGACCATTTCGTACAGCAAGATGCCCACCGCGTAGACATCGGTGCGGGCGTCCATGTTGCTTTCGCCGTTGGCTTGCTCGGGCGACATGTACTGCGGAGTCCCAAACACAGATCCCGTGCGAGTCTTGGCCGCCTGTGATCCGAGAACCTTCGCAATCCCAAAATCGAGGACCTTCACAAACGCCGCGTCGTCGCCTTCACGCACCAGGTGCACGTTATCGGGCTTCATATCACGGTGTACGGTGCCTGTGTCATGTGCTGCTTGTAATCCCGAGCAAATTTGCAGTGCGATATGCAGCGCGAGTTTAATATCAAGCGGCCGGCGAACCCCATCGGCGCCCCGCCCAGCGTTGTGCATGACCTGACCGAGCGGCTTGCCTTCGAGGTACTCCATCACGAAAAAGCGCGAGCCGTCTTCAAGCGCACCAAACTCAAACACCTTCACAATGTGCGGATGTTGAATGTTCGCCACTGCCTTTGCTTCGACCTCGAATCGCGCAACCAAGTCAGGTTCGGATGAGTACTCGGCCCGAAGGACCTTCACTGCGTAAGGTTTGTGGTCGGCGAGTCCCGTGGCACGGTAAACAACGCCCATACCGCCGTCGCCCAAAACGCCGTCTATTTGGTAGCGGCCGTGGATGATCGAGCCGAGCAGTCGGGTGCGATCATTGCCGACGATCACCTCTTGCAATACGGCGCCATCGGTGACGCACGAACGATCGCTGTCACCCCAGTAGTTGGTTCCGCAGGTGGGGCACTGACGCATAGAGAATTTGGGGTTATGAGTCGAAAAATCGCGAAGTGAGTCTTTGGTGTTACCCCGCCGCGCCGACTGAGTCCAGCTTTGCGACAGAATGTCTAGCAATCTGCTAATGCGCTCGGCTTAACGCGGCCAACCGCTGCCGCGCCCGGGCCACAATGGGCGTGCTTCCGCCGTGCTGAATCACGAGCCGAAGTGAAGCTTGGGCCCCTGCGCGATCATTGCTCTCCGCTTGCATCAGGGCTCGCACGTAGTGCAGCTCTGCGGAGGTGGCGCTTCGCTGGACCGCCTCGCCAATTCGAGTGAGCGCCATGGGGCGTTGACCGGCGGCCCAGAGAGCCTGCGCAAGCTCGGCCAAAATCGTGGCGGTGGGTGGATTTGCACGGGCTCGTGCGCGCTCAAGGGCGTCCACTGCGCTGACAAACTCGCCAATGGCCCTAAACGCGGGTCCCGCACTCGCGAGAACCGCGACGTTTTCGGCGCCGTTTCGCGCGGCGGCCTGAAGCATAGAGACGGCCTCAGCGCGGGGCTGAGTGCCGCGGGCTGGGTGCTCATTGGCGAGCAATATTCCAAGGTTAAGTGCGGGCATTGGGTCGCGGGGTGCCAGTCTCACAGCGGTGCGATACTCGCTCACTGCGCGATCTCGTTGCCCGGCATCTTCGAGCGCTAGCGCGAGGCCATAGTGCGCTTCGGGTAGCTGACCGTCTAACCGAGTTGCTTGCTCAAGTGACGCAATGGCGTCGGCGTTGCGATCAAGCTCACGCAAGATGGCGCCGAGGGACGCGTGTGCCTCGGCCATGCGCGGGTTGCGCCGAATGGCCTCGCGAAACTGTGTCTCAGCCGCGGGCCACAACTCACGTCGTCGAGCGATTTCGCCCATATAAAACGCTGGGCGAGCGTCGCGGTTGTTCAATCGATTGGCCTGCTCAAACTGGCGCTGCGCTTCGTCGTAGTTGTTGTTGCGCAGGGCTTGATCGCCGCGACCAATCGCGAGCTCAAACGGCGTCGCAGCACGGTTTTGCTGCCCCGGTAGCTGAATGGGAATACGCATTTGCGCCAACGCGGTCTGGGGCACAATGATGGCGAAGAGTGAACAGAGAGCGAGAGTTGAGCGTAGCAGTGGAGTCATGACGGGCTTTCGGTGAAACGACGGTAACACGCAAGATATTCTTTGCGGAGTGACGTTGTCCTTTGAATCGCGTCCCGGGCCTGGGAGTGTATCATCGTGCTCGCCACAGAGACGCCATCGCTGATGGCACCCATTACGTTGCCGATCAGACATGCTGCGAGAGATGCGACTCACCGACCCCAGACGCGCGACCACCTGTGCGCGTTGTGGCGCGCCGATCGCGCTCGGCCCATGCTTTTGGATCCGTCGCAACGAGTCAGGCAGCCTCAGCGAAGAGCGCAAGCTGCTGCATTTTCATCCGCGATGCGCGCTTGATCTTGATCCGGTCGGTGCGGTCCGCGCGGTAGATCGCACGGACTTCGCTTTTCCGGGTGGGCCGACGGTGGAGGCGCTCGCACGGCAGCGGGTGGCGTCGGTGCTCGATCGTGCGGAGCAGCGCTGGGCGTATGACATAGATCAGTTTGGTCGAATGGTGGAGGCCAAACCTCCGCGCAAAGTGCCCCACGACGACAGCAGCACGGTCGCATTTGCAAAAGACAATCGGGGTCGACCTTGCGTGCGGGTGCTCTGCGCGGGCTCTGCTTTGCTTGCAAAATCGCTTCCCAAGCCGCCGCTCTCGCAGTTGCTTCCGACGCTCAGTTGGGCGTCTACTAGCCGCGAGTATCAGTTCGTTCTTCCGAGCTCTCGCTGGGCTCTGCCCGACGAAGACCCCGCACGGCCCTTCGTCGCGACGCTCTTTGCGACGCGCACCGACGAAAACTCCGCGCGGCTCGGGACACAGCACTTGGTACTATGGCGCTCGCTCGGGTTGCCCGCGCCGCTGCTGTGGATCGTGGGTGGGCCAGACGACAAAACGCGCGACGCATTCACGCTCCGCGCTCGGGATGCGCTGGATCAAAGCGGCTACGCACCAGACGAAAGTCAGGTGGTTCACTCTGCTGTGATGACCGCAGAGGCGTTAGATCTGCTGGTCGCTGCCTTGGACGAGCGCTTCGCGCAGGGCGACGAGCTGCGCGAGCGCGAAGAGCCCTATTATGCAACCGCGAGGCTCTTGTTCGATACCATCGGTGAGTCCCGTCCCGAGCGGGTCGATCACATCCTCACAGCGATACATATTGCCGGACCTGTGCACTCGACTCGCTCTGATTCGCTGATTGCGTCGAGCGCCAACTGGCTGATTGATCGGGGGCGACTGTGGGACGCAGCGAAGCTCGCGACGAATTTGTCACATCGTGATCTGTCTGTGTTTCGTCGGGTATTGGTCAATGAGCTGCAAGCAGGAAGTTGCAGTTATTCGCTGCTTTGGCACATCGTTCCGGCGTTGTTTCGAGACGAAGCGACTGCGCCTAAGCAGCAGCTTATCGACGCGTTGGTCGCGACGAAGGATCTGGTTCGCTTCGACACGATCGTGAAGGTGATGATCCAGTTACGAAGCCCCACCGTGGGTCGTGCGCTGTACCGGGCGTTGGTGATCGTTGCGAACGGGGGTGGCCCCTGCGCTACGATCGCTCGCACGTTGATGCAGGACGAGTGGTTGCTCAAGGAGGTTGCGACCTCATTGAGCGACCGCGCATTCGGAGTCGCCGATTGAATTTGGGGGTCGGATGAAGACCAAAGGGCTGGTACAAATACGCAGCTCCTATGTCCACGCATCTCATTGTTTGTCGTTCGTGCCGACGTCATCTGTTCGCTAGTGAAGGCGCGTGCCCGTTTTGTGGAACCGCGTTGCAGTCAACGGTCGGTGCCCTCGCGCTCGTGGTGGGCACGGGTCTGCTGGGCGCTGGTTGCGACCGGCCAGCCAGCCACGTGAACGCAAGCGCGACGATGGCCGATGTGCCATCCACCATGCAAATCACACAGACTCCCGCGATGCCAGATGTCCCAGATGCGCCTGTGGTGATGGCCGTGATGGCTACGCCGGATGTTGTTGCGCCCGCCGCAAACGCAGGGAGCGATGCAGGCGCACGGAGGCGTCCAGCGACGCGGCCCCCACGCAGACAACAGATCCGACGACCGCAAGAAACGATGGACTACGGGATCGCAGAGCCGATGTTCAAGCGGGCAGACGAAGACGATTCTTCTGGCGACAAATGATACCTCCGGGCGAAGGCGAGCTGCGCTACGTCGTGTGGGAATTAACACTCAAATGCGACCTCGCGTGCGACCACTGTGGCTCTCGCGCGGGTAAGCCGAGAGCCGGTGAGTTGAGCACTGACGAGGCGCTTGCTGTTGTCGCGCAGCTCGCAGAGTTGGGGGTCTTTGAAGTGACCTTAATCGGTGGCGAAGCGTATTTGCACGCCGGGTTTGCGTTGGTTGCGCGGGCGATTCACGACGCCGGGATTCGCTGCACCTTGGGCACTGGCGGACGTGGGATCACACCGGAGCGCGCGAAGATCATCGCGGACGCAGGAGTCCGCGCAGTGGGTGTCTCGATTGACGGCGACCGAGAAGCGCACGATCTGCAACGCGGCGTCGTGGGTAGCTGGGACTCCGCCGTAGCCGCCCTCGACAACCTCGGCGCTGCGGGCGTCACCACGTGCGTGAACACGCAGATCAATCGCGTGAGCTCGCCCTACTTGGAGTTTGTGCTGAATTTGCTGCTTGATCGTGGCGCGCGGGGATGGCAGCTGCAGTTGACTGTCCCCATGGGGCGCGCGGCGGACAGGCCCGAGTGGTTGCTGCAGCCGTATGAGTTGGTGAGTCTTTTTCCAAGGCTTGCGGCGATGGCGCAGATCGCCACTGAGCACGAGATTCGGTTTGGTCCAAGCAACAACATCGGGTATTTTGGCCCGCTGCAAGAGCAGATTTCGCAGGGTGACGAAGAGCAGCACTTTCGCGGGTGCGTTGCGGGCAAGAGCGGCTTGGGGATCGAGAGCGACGGGTCGATCAAGGGCTGCCCCTCGCTGCCGTCCGAGCCGTATCGCGCGGGCAACGTGCGAGACACACCCATCGCAACGCTTCGCGCAAGCGCGCCAGAGCTGCGCTTCAATCGCACGTCGCGAGTGGATGAGCTGTGGGGTTTTTGTGCGCAGTGCTACTACCGCAGTGTGTGTCAGGGCGGTTGCTCGTGGATGGCACACTCGCTCTTCGGTCGCCGCGGAAACAACCCCTATTGCCACCACCGCGCCTTGGAGCTGAAACGCGAGGGATTGCGTGAGCGAGTTGTCCGCGTCGCCCCAGCGATGGGTCAACCGTTTGACTTCGGGCGCTTCGAGCTGATCACTGAGCCATGGGACACGATTGAAGCGCAAATTCCCAAGATTTCGCATGCATTATATCCGAGTAATAAGCGTCGGCTCCCAGTGATCATCGATTGAACAGGAGGGCCACGGACCACTATTGAAAGGCTCGCGAGTGCCAAACGTGCAAGGCAACCGCTCGCTCGCCGCTGTACGACAAATCGGCACTCTCTGCTCCAGTGGCCGTGACTACGAGACAACAATCGTTCGCCTCTCCGCAAATTTCTTCCGAAATTCACAAGTGGATCACCTGGCACAGGCTTCGCAACGTGCTCAGTTCATGAATCAGATCTCACAGTTTGCAGTCCTCGCTGTCTCGCCGCTCGCGTGGGTGATGTTCGGCGTAAGCCTCGCCGTTGGCGTGTTGGCCCCTCGGTTGTCACCCGCTCCCGAGGGCTCCGTGCAGCATACGCAGAGGCTCGCTTGTCCGAATGGGGCGGTCTCGAGCGTTGTTGTTCCGGCGCCAAAAATCGCTCGCTCGCTTCCCCACTCCACACAAATTACGCCAGAGGTTCGTGCGTTCGGGTGCCTCAATGCGCGCGAACGGGCTGGAATTTACCTGCACAGCGAAACAGTTGCGTTCATCTCTCACAAGCGAGTGGAAGAGCTGCTCGAACACCAAAGCGAGCTCATGCGAAGCGCGCGCTTGTTGCCGGTGCTCTCGATGGGAAACGTGATTGGGATTCGCATTTTTGGTCTGAGCAACCGCTTCACGCCGGGCGCTGTGTTCACCAGGTTGGGCTTCGAAAACGGCGACGTGGTGCAAACCGTGAACGGCATGGACATCGTGCAACCGGACCGCGCCTTAGAGGCGTACTCACGGCTACGTAGCGTCGATGATTTGGCATTTGGGCTGCTTCGAAATGACCGCGCGATGCGGCTCCAGATTGCGCTCTGCGCTGATTGAGTGGGCTCACTATAGCGCTATAGTAGCCTCACTATAGCGCTATAGTGAGATCCGCTATCGAGAGCTAGCAGTGCCACGGTGGGCGCTTCAGAGACGGCGAGTTGCGCACGTCCTGTGCACTGAACGACAAACAACGACCCAGCCTCGGGGCGAAGAGACCAAGTCCAGCGTTCCCGACTGGGTGACGGACCCCACGTGCAGCCCACCGATTCGAACGTTGGCGCCCAGGATGGTTGTCTGCGTGTTCTGGCCGCTCGCAGAGCCCGTGATTGAGTATCGCACTCGAACACGCTGCGCGCTTTGCGACGCCACATTTCTCACAACCGAAGTGACCACCGATCGCAAGCGCATCCGCGCGCCCAACACCATCACTGCCTCGACGCGTCCCACCGCGGTGTTCTCGCAGCCCGAGTCAATCAACGCGCGAGCGCCGACCAAATTGCCCGCAGCCCCCAAGCGCAAATACCTCTCCACCACAGACCGCGGCGTGGCTCCTTGAGACTGCGCGCCCCCGCTGACCGCAACCAGCGCGAACACAAACGCGAGCAAAATGACAGACGATCGACGCATCCCCAGACCATAGCATAATTGTATTGAGTGGTGTCGTTGACGATGCGTGGCGATTGCCGAACCAACCCCGAACGTGCCACGCTCTGCGCCATGAAGAACTGGGTTCTGATCACTGCCGCGGGGGTCAACGTGTATCTGCTGGGCGTGATGGTGATGTTTGCCGCAGTCGTGTATCCGAATTTCGGAGCCGTTGAGCGCAGTGCTTTTCCGCTGTTGTATAAATCGTTTAGCGGACAAATCGCGCTCCCGGTGGTGGTCTGGGAGTTCGTCGCGCTCTTTGTAACCCTTGCGCTATACCTTTGGCGTCCGAGCGCCATCCCCATCGGCGCTGTGCATGCGCTTACAGCGCTAGGGCTTGCGTACTTCGCGATCACCTTTGCGCTGCATTTGCCCGCTCATAGAGCACTCGCTGCGGGAGACAACACTGCCGCTGCGCTCGCGCCGCTGTTATCGAGTCAGTGGATCCGCACCTGTGTTCAGGTGGTGCGAGCTTTATTGTTGCTGTGGACGCTCAGCTTGCGGTGACAGCGCTTCATTTTGTCGACATACCTGCAAAATCGCTTGCAAAACAATGGTATCGTCCTGGCCCTATGAAGGTATTTATCGCTGTTGATATGGAGGGTGCCACCGGGGTCGCCCATCGCGAGCACTTGATGCCCGGCGGAAACGACTACGAGCGGGCCAGACGCTGGTTGACCTCCGACGTCAACGGCGCAATTGAGGGCGCGGTGGACGCAGGCGCCACGGAAGTCTGGGTCAACGACGGCCACGGAAACATGCGCAATCTCTTGATTGACGACCTACACCAAGCCGCGCGTGTGGTGGTTGGCCCCGCGCAAACGCGCAACAAGCCACTAGTGCAAGTCACAGGGATTGAGCAGGGCGGGTTTGATGCCGCCATCTTCGTCGGGTTTCACAGTCGTGCCGGCACAAGCGCGGGCCTGCTGTGTCACACCTGGGTTGGGATGCTCGTGCACGAGATCCGCCTGCAAAATCGCATTGCCGGTGAGACACTACTCGATGCAGCCATTGTGGGTCATTTCGATACGCCAGTAGTGATGGTGGCTGGTGCGGACGACCTGTGCCGAGAGGCGGAAGCTGACCTCGGACCGCAGCTCGTGACTGTGGAGGTGAAGAAGGCGCTGGGGCCATCGGCGTGCGCGACGTTGGTTCCGAGTCGAACACGCGCGATGATTCGCGAGGCTGCGGCGCATGCGGTTCGCGAGCGCGACAAACACCGGCCGATGAAGATCGCCGGCCCCGTGGTGATGGAGGTCGATTTTCATCGCCGCGAGATGGCGCAACGGGCGGCAGAGGTGGGCGGAGAACCAGTCGGTGAGCGCACCGTTCGCTACCGTGCTGCGGACGTCGCCTCCGCGACCACGCTGTTGTGGCGCGGGCTCGAAGAAGCGCTACGTGAAGATGGGTCGTTTTTGAAGTGAGATGCTGCCGTTGTGCCGTAGCACCAGCGGTAGATCTTCAACGAGGCCGCGCCTCCCGCATCGGCGCCGTGCCAGTGCGAAGGTGCGTATGGTGAACGCTGAGCGCTGAGCTGCTTTAGCCAATCGGCGGTTGTGCGTTTGACGCAGGGACCACGATGAACACGACGCGGCGATCAACCTCGGTTCGCGCACGACCAAGCACCACAATCGTCGCGCGGTATACCGACGCGGTCATGCCACCCGGTTGAAAATCATTGTAAAAATCCGCCTCAAACTCCACTACGGTATCGGGCGACACGCCATAGAAAGTCGTGTTGTCATGCCTCGTGTAGCCGACCGGAGCCTCTGGAACCGCAGAGAACGGAATGATCTCTGTGAAAAAATCCGCTGTTGTGTGCGGTGCGGTCAATCGCACTTCCATTCGGTCTGGATCAACGCGCGTGGTGATGTCTTGCCGCGACTGCCCGACGATGGTTGTGATCGCTTGCACCACTTGGTCTGCGACTGCGTTGGGCATTCCGCGAAATGCGATCGGTGCGCCTGCGCCGTCGAGCGTCATGGTGCCTCGGGCGAGTGTTTGTGAGTTGGTGAATGTCGTGCCGCGACCGACGTCGATTCCAATGAAGAACGCACCGCGACGAACCATCTCTGCCTGCAGCTGGTTGTAGTTGGGAACCATTCCGCCATATTCGTTGCCGAGTCCCGGACCGTTGTGCCAGCCGGCGTCGGACATCAACACCATGATCGGAACGCGTCCTTCTTGAAAGCAGGCCCAGCCGTACGTCTCTGGCTCGTCGGGTCCCATTCCACAGTCACGCACGGGGTCTACGTTGGCAATCGCCGTCCCGCCGTACTCAGGAAATCCAGCGCCATTGATCAACGCATGCATCGCCGGGACCATCGCCTCTGGCTCATCGCCGCCGCGGTCTGCACGGAGCATCGCCGTGGCCGCTTGGACGGCCATCGCGTTGCGCGTCAGCCGCTGAAAGACCGTCACCGCGCCCGCATAGTTTACGCCGCCGATACCAAAATCGCCGTGACCCGCAAGTCCGTAGCGCACGTTGGCTGCGGGGCCGATCGCGTTAGAAATCCCTGGCACAATCCTGGTCATCAGCGTGTTTTGCACGTTTGAGATCGTGGCCATCATCGAGCCCGTTGTATCCACAACAAACATCACGTCAGCCGTGCGAATGCGCGTTTGAAAATTGAAGTGCCGCAGCTCGTGTCGGCCCATCTCTGGCGGCATGTGGTACGGCAGCGTGACGTAGATTGAGCCCGCCGGCGGCATCGAGCCGGGGTTGCTTGGGTCCGTCATCGCCACGCGCTCAATCAGATCCGGAACCATGTCCCCGTCCGAATCCTCCGCACAGGGATTGGTATTTGCTGCGAGCTCTTCGGCGTCCGTCAGCCCGTCGTTGTCTGAGTCAAGGTCGCGAAAATTCAACTGGCCGTCGCCGTCGCAATCCGCTGGGGTGCGACCACAGACTAACGCTGGTGGTCGTGGCATGATCGTCGGATACGCGCCGTTGGCCTCCACAGAGTCAGAGTAGCCGTCGCCATCGGAGTCAGTGTCCAAGTTGTCGGGTATCCCGTCGCCGTCTCGGTCGCCCATCTCAAAATTGTCCGCGATCCGGTCGCCGTCCGTGTCGATGCACTGGCTCGGGCGGATGCCAGAGTCGGGGATGATCCCGCTGTCGGGGCTTTCAACAACGTTGGTGTCTTGTCGCACCGCACTGTCGGCTAAGGGAACTTGATTGTTCTCTGGACTGCAGCCAACCATTGGCAACATCACTGCCGCCAATGCGGGCCCGAGTACAGCTATCCATTGTCTGCGCATCATTGAGATCTCCCTCGAGTTATTTTAGGCAAATCATGACACTTGGTGCAGCGAAAGCCGAGGCAATACGCGCAACAAACGGTACAAACTCTACACTACGTGTTTACACTGATTGCGGGTCAGCTGCGTTCAGCCGCGCGATGCGCTGACGGTGAGAGCGAGCGAAGGAGCGAACTTGAGGGCGTAGAAGACGCGCTAAATTGCGCTATTTCTCAGCGTTTTTGGAAGGATTTTTGCTGTCAGAATCCCACGATCCCCACACCGCGGGGTCTTGATGATAGTACTTCACCATCTGCTCATACAGCTCTGGGTGCTCTGCTCGCAGGTGCTTCGGTCGCTCAAAAAACGTCTCGGTGAGCACGGCAAAAAACTCCGCTGGGCTCGTTGCTCCGTACTTGTCCATGACGCTCTTTTGCTGATGCTCGGTGTCCCACTTCAGCTCGACAAAACCTTCACCCAACACCCGTCCCCAGGTGCGGTAGTTGGTCTTACTAGCGTCGAGATCCGGCGCGCCATCCGCCGCCCCATCCTCTTGATCGAGCTGGTGCGCAAACTCGTGAATCACGACGTTGTGTCCGTCGCGCGGATCGCGTCCGCCGCGCAAGGCCGAGTCCCAAGCGATGATCACGGGGCCGCGCAGCCACGACTCGCCAAGACGCACCTGCTTGTCCTCTGTGACCACCCCATATGCATCGACGGACTTTGCTGAGACTTTAAACGCCGACGGATACACAATGATCGTTGTGAGATCTGGGTAGTACTCCGTCTCGCGGTGCAGCAACAAGATGCACGCCTGGACCGCGATCGTGACACGGATTTCGTCGGTG